>JAAZKQ010000009.1 GCA_012799755.1 Lentisphaerota bacterium
ATCCGGCGGCGCGAGATTTCTGGCTGTTGGCCTTGTTCGTGCGACAGCTGCTGGCCTATGTGTTTTTCATCAAAGTGAATGACAGCGGCAGCAACTTGTGGAAGCGCTTGTATGAGCATCCTGCACAGATGCTGGTAGGCAGTTTCATGTTGCTGATCATCCTCGGCGGCAGCATCCTATCGCTGCCGGCATGCAGTGCCAGTGGCCGGAGCATCGGTGTGCTCAACGGCCTGTTTACGGCGACCAGCGCGGTGTGCGTCACCGGTCTGACGGTGGTGGATGTGGCGACGGCGTTCAACCTGGCGGGCAAAGTCGTGGTCCTCATCCTGATTCAGTGTGGCGGCCTGGGAATCATGACCATGTCCTTTTTCATTGCGATGTTGCTGAGCCGTCGCCTGAGTCTTCGTGACGACGCGGCCCTGCGGGCGATGACCGGCGCCGAGCGCAATCTGCTGGCACGGCGTCTGCTGAAGACCATTGTCGTAGGCACGGCCATCATTGAAGCCTGCGGGACGCTGATCATGGCTGCTGCCTACCACTGGACCTTTGGCTACCCTTGGGCGCCCAGCTTTGGTTATGGTGCCTTTATGAGCATCAGCGCCTTTTGCAACGCGGGTCTGTCCCTGCATAGCGACAGCGTGATGATGTTTTCCAACTCCATGCTGCCTTTGCTGACTCTGGCCTCGCTGATTGTCCTTGGCGGTCTGGGCTTTGAGTCCATAACGGGTGCGCTGCGGCATGTGTTTTCAGCGCAGCGGTTGCCCATGGCGACGCATGTCCGCTTGGTGCTGACCATGACTTTCACGCTGTCCGTTGGCGGCGCGCTCCTCATTTATCTGCTGGAGGGCGACTATTCGCTGGCGGGAAAGTCACCGCCTGAAGCCCTGGCCAATGCTTTTTTCCATTCGGTGACGACGCGCACGGCCGGCTTCAACGCCATTGATATGTCGCGTCAGTGTAGCGCGACTGTTTTTCTTACTTGTATTCTGATGTACATTGGCGGAGCGCCGGGGTCCACAGGTGGCGGTGTGAAGGTGACGACGGTCGGCGTCTTGCTGCTGTTGCTGCGCTCTCGCGTGCTGGGGCAGAACGAGGTCGTTTTTGCCGGTCGGCGGATCAATCCGCAGATTATCACTCAGGCGTCGCTGATTGTGATGTTGACGGCGATAGCGGTGTCCGTAGGCGTGTTATTGCTGACGGCGATGATGCCTGCGGAGCCGCTGGGCAATGTGGTGTATGAAGTTATTTCGGCCGCGAGCACGACTGGCTTGAGCGTGGGCACGACCACGCGGCTGGTTGATGCGGGTAAAATGGTGATTATGGCGTTGATGTTTCTGGGTCGTGTCGGCCCGCTGAGCTTTCTCCTGGCCTTGTGTCCGCCGCGGAGCAGCATGGTGACATATCCCGATGCGCGTATAGTTATCTGAGGCATGCGTGCCCGAGGCAAGGGCCGGCGACAAGGAGCAGAGGATATGGAAAAGCAGATTGCAGTGATTGGCCTGGGTGTCTTCGGCAGCGAGGTGGCTCTTTCTTTGATGAAGCGGAATTTCACCGTGCTGGCGATTGACGAGAACCAGGAGGTCATCGAGAGCATCAAAGAGCAGGTGACGCAGGCGATGATCCTGGATACGACCCAGGAGCAGGCCTTGCTGGAAGCCGGCATTCAGGAGATGGATACGGTGGTGGTGGCTATCGGCACGGGGCATCTTGAAAACAGCATTCTGACGACGGCGTTGCTTCGGCAGATCGGCGTGAAACACATCATTGCCCGCGCCGCCAACAAGCTGCACGAGCGTATCTTGCGGCAAGTCGGCGCCCATGAGATTGTCAATCCCGAACGGGAAATGGGCGTGAAGATCGCCAACAAGATTGCGCAACCGGGCTTTTTGGAGATGTTCTCGTTGACGGACGATGTGTGCGTGGTGGAATTGCCGGTGCCGGAGAGTTTTGTAGGGCATACGCTGGAAGAGCTCAATGTGCGCAAGCGATTCAATATCAATGTGCTGGGCGTGCAGCGACTGCGCAGTGACGAACTGACTGCACCGACGACAGGGGCGCACCAGGGCGGGAGGAGCAAAACCGCGAAGAAGGATGTGAAGGGCGCTGTGGTGGAGACCGAGCTGGAAGATAGGAAGGGCGCCCGGCGGATGATTATGAATATTTCGCCGGCGAATGACCGTTTCCAGAAGGACGATATTCTTTTGGCCATGGGCTATCAGGACGACGTGAACCGTCTGTTGGCCCAGAAATGACCTGCGGCGCTATGAGTGCCCTGCCGGCAAGCAGCAGATGAGGGTGCCAAAGCGAGGCGCATAGATAGACAAGTGACGACGCGAAGGTGGCAACATGGCGAGCATAGACACAATTTTTACGGTCACGCGGACCTATCGCCACATTGGCCGCTATAACCAGATTCTGCAGATACTGATCCGCTATGGTTTCGGCTACGTTCTCGATTCGTGGCGTCTGCATGTGCCGCGCAGCCTGCGGGAGTTGTGGCAGCGTCGTCGCCCGGAGGACTTGGCGGACGTGCCCGAGACTATGCCGGAGCGTGCGCGGCTGGTGTTGATTGAGCTTGGCCCGACCTTCGTCAAACTCGGACAAGTATTGTCAGCTCGGCCGGACCTGATTCCCATTGAGTACGCGCGGGAGTTCACCAAGCTGCAAGACCGGGTGCCGTCCTTTCCTTTTGCGGAGGTGCGGGAAATTATCCACGAAGAGCTTGGCGCTCAGTTGGAGGACTTCTTTGCGGAGTTCGACCAGGAGCCCGTCGCGGCGGCGTCAATTGCCCAAGGGCATCGGGCGCGGCTGCTGGACGGCACGGAGGTCTTCGTCAAAGTCCAGCGACCGAATATCCAGAAGAACATCGCCATTGACCTTGAGGTGCTTGGCTATCTGGCCAATCAACTGGAGCAGCACAGCGAGGAGCTGGGTTTTCTACGTCCGACGCGAATTGTGGACGAGTTTGCGCGCAGTTTGTCGGCAGAGCTGGACTTCACGATTGAGCTGTCGAATCAGCAGCGTTTCAGCCGACAATTCAGCAAGCGTGCCGGGGTGCGGGTGCCGAAGGTCTTCCAGGATTTGTCAACGCGGCGCCTATTGGTGATGGAGTACATCCATGGCATCAAAGCCTCGGAGATTGACGCCTTGCGCGCGGGCGGTTATGACTTTGAGAAGATCAGCG
>JAAZKQ010000756.1 GCA_012799755.1 Lentisphaerota bacterium
CAAGCAGCCTACGCTCAAAAAAATCTGCGATAATCTGCGACATCTGCGGATAAAAAACGTCCGGGCACGCACAATCGCGGAAAAGCGGGGTACATTCATCACCCTGTCATTATAACGCTGAGCAACAGGGATGAATACATGAAGATTTTCGATGTCCACACCCACGTTTTTCCCGACAAGATTGCCGCGCAGGCCTTGGCGCATTTGCGCCAGAAGTCCTGCGGCATACCAGTTTTTACCGACGGCACGGCGACCGGTCTGGCCGCCAAGGCGCATGAGGCCGGCTATACGGCCTGGATGAACTGCCCGGTGGTGACGCGGCCGGATCAAGTTCGCTCGGTCAATGACCGCGTCGCCAAACAGAATGAGCTGCCCATGCTGTCCATGGGCGGCATACACCCGGCGGTCGCCGACTTGCGCGGCGAAGTCACCCGCATTCACGAGCTCGGCCTGCGCGGCGTCAAATTCCACCCTGAATACCAGGAGTTCTACCTGCTGGACACGCGGATGGATCCCATCTGGCAACGTTGCGAAGAGCTGTCGCTGCCCGTGCTTATCCACGCCGGCCAGGACATCGGTTTCGAGCCGCCCTTCCATTCATCGCCGCAGGATTTCGCGGAGTTGTCCCGCCGGCACCCCGGGCTGACCATCATCGCGGCGCACTTGGGCGGCTGGCGCTGCTGGAACGATGTGGAGCGGCATCTTGTCGGCAGCGCCGTCATCATGGACACGGCCTTCAGCAGGCCTTTCATGCGAGACCCGGAACAACTGGGGCGCATCATTCGCGCCCACGGCGCGGACAAGATACTCTTCGGCACCGACTCGCCGTGGCAGGACCTCCGGGAAGCCGTCGCAGACATCAAGAGCCTGGCACTGCCGGCAGCAGATATGGAACGCATCTTCTGGGGCAATGCCGCGCGACTCTGGCCAGTGCTGCAAAGCGCTTAAGCAGCGACTGAAATACCGATCCCGGCAGCCAAGGATTAAACACGCATGGAAAACGCCGACACCAATCGCGATCAATGGCTGAGCATGGGCGACGACGAGCTCCTGCGGCTCTGTCGTTGCGACACCCGTCGCGGCGTAGGCCCCGGCGGCCAAAAACGCAACAAGACTGAGTCGGCCGTGCAGCTCACGCATCTGCCTACCGGCATCAGCGCGATGGACGACAGCAGCCGCTCGCAGCATCTCAATCGCCGACACGCTCTGCGCAAGCTGCGCCTGGAAATCGCCCTGGCTATTCGCTTGGACCCCACGCCACCAGCCGCCGATACCGGCGCCGCCCTGCACGCGCCCAGCGTCAGCAACGAGCTCTTTCCCCTCTGGGCCGCGCGGGCGCTGGACGCTCTGCATGCCGCCGATTATCGTATCGCCGACGCCGCGCCGTCGCTCGGCATGAGCACGGGCCGCTTCAACAAGGAATTAGCCAAATCGCCCGCAGTCTGGCAGAAAGTCAATCAGGAACGAGGCAAACGCAATCTATCGCCGCTTCGGCAATGACATAGGGGGGAGCTGGTTGTGCGAGGGGGAGGAAAGG
>JAAZKQ010000757.1 GCA_012799755.1 Lentisphaerota bacterium
CAGTCCCTTCGCCGTCAAGGAAATTCAGCCGCCGGCGCCAAAACCGCCACCAGAGCCGCCGCGCCGCCGCCCGGAACCGAAGGTTGCCGCGCCGCCGCCCAAGCCAGCGCCGCCGCCCAAGCCGACCGCGCCACGGCTGAGCCTGGGAGCGCTGCCCGATGTCGGTAATCGTCCCGAACCCGGTCAGGAACAGACTGCCGCCGCCGCGGCCAGCCAGAATGTCGAAAGCAGTCAAATGACCTTTACCTATCAGTTCACCACGTCCAGCGGTCGAGCGACTGCGGTGGTGTCGGTCAAGCGCCCCGGCGCGCCGCTCATCTCGCGCTCGTTGGCCGTCGGCGATGAAATTGCGGGCATTCGCATTCTGTCCATCTCGGCAGATTCCCTGGTAGTGCGGGATGCCCGGGGCTTGCAAAGGGAATTCCGTTTCAGCGAGACTTGGCCGGTATGGGCGAAGAAACAAGAGTAAAGGACCTGGCGGCGGTAGCAGCGACCGGGCAGGGCGGATTGGTCTGGCGTCTCAAGAGAGCCTCAAAGGAAAGAAGCTATCATGTCACGACTCAAGCTGTGTTTTGTCGGCGGCGGCAATCATGCCAATCGTTTCATTTATCCGGCGCTGGCCTCTGCGCGGGACATTGAACTGGCTGCCGTGTGCACGCGCTCGCCCGAAACGGCCGAAGCCACGCGGCAACGCCATGGCGCCGGCAGGGCCTACACTGACTACCGTCTGATGATTGAGCGCGAAAAGCCCGACGCAGCGCTGATCGTGGGGCCACCCAAACTGCACTTCGAGGCCGGCTGCTTCTGCCTGGAAAAGCGGGTGCCTTTCTTCATTGAGAAACCCTCGGGTGAAAATCTCGCCCAGTCGCGGGAGTTAGCTGACAAGGCGGCGGCCAGTGGTTGCTTCGGTCAGGTCGGCTATATGATGCGGCACAGCGCTGTAATCAAGCAGGTCCGCGCCATTTGCGCCGCCGAAAACACCGGCGAGCTTCTTTATGGCACCATCAAGTATTTCACCAGCGGTCCGTATCGTTCCAATAGCACCTATGGCCTTGAGGGAACCGATGATTTGTCCTTCCTCTGGCGCTACCTGATGGTGCAGGCCGTTCACCCTGTCAATTTAGCCACGTCCTTCTTGGGCGACATCGTCGAGGTGGCGCCCGACGTGCAGTTCTCCGGCGAGAACATCGTCGTCGAAATCCGCTTGCGCGACGCCGCCGGCAGTCGCATGCGGGTGTTGCTGCACACGCTGGTCGCTCCCGGCTACGGCAACCTCCAATTCAATACCGAGTTGTTCTTCGCCAACCGGACCATGATTTTTACCGACGCTTTCCACGCCCTCGATTACTACCCGCCAGAAGCGCTCAAAAGCCATTTCCCGACCAATAACGGCAATGCCGCGCGCTGGCAATTCGCCACCTTCGGCAACAATAACGTCAAAATGGGCTACGAGACCGAAGTGGCCAGTTTCCTGGACTGCGTCCGCAAAGGCGCTCAGCCCGCCGATACCACGACCATCGCTGACAGCCTGAAAACCATGAGCATTCTCGACCAAGTGCGGGAGATCGTCGCCGCGCAACTGAACAAAAGCTTGGCCGAAAAAGCATAGTTGGGTTTTGCGAGGGGGAGGAAAGG
>JAAZKQ010000065.1 GCA_012799755.1 Lentisphaerota bacterium
GATCTTGCCCAGCTGCACCTGCGGCTCTTTCCTATACAGCCAAATACTTTTCATTCAATACTTTTCATAGTTCTTTATGTTTCAGCAAAACAGCTTTTCGTTGTTGCGGCATTTCATCGCCGCGAAGCGGCGTAAGTGCTGAAAGCGCAAAACATACCAGCCCAGGGCAAGCACACAGAAAGTGTGCGCCGCCCTGGGTGGAGCGCCTACATGTTCGTGTTCCTCGGCCTCTTTGGCCCCAATCGGCGAAGCTGATTGGGGCCAAAGAGGCAATGGAACCTACTTCTGTGTTTGCTATGTGGCATCCCCTTATATGAGGAGTATTGCCATACAGCCATGTCCACCGGCGTTTTTTGCCTGTGGATAAGGACCGACGGTCACCAGTATGCTTGAAAACATCCATAGCCCCCAGGACTTGAAGAAGCTGCCTCTTGATGCGTTGCCGGCTTTGGCCGACGAGATCCGCCAGGAGCTGCTTGCGGTAGTATCCCGCCACGGCGGTCATTTGGCTTCCAATCTCGGTGTCGTCGAGTTGGTGCTGGCGCTGCACTACGTCTTTGACTTTGCCGATGACGCGCTGGTGTTCGATACCGGCCACCAGTGCTACGTACACAAACTGCTGACGGGCCGCCGCGAGAGTTTTCAACAATTGCGGCAAACCGACGGATGTTGCGGCTTTCCGCTGCGTGCAGAGAGTATTTACGACTGCTTTGGCACTGGGCACAGCGGCACGGGTATTTCAGCGGCGTTGGGCCTGGCTGCCGCGCGGGACTGTGCGCACGGTCGCCGGAAAGTCGTGACAGTGCTGGGTGATGGCGCCCTTGGCTGTGGCAGTTCTTTCGAGGGCCTGAACAACATCTCGGTGACGACCAAGGATTTCATTCTCGTCCTCAATGACAACAAGATGTCCATATCGCCCAACGTCGGGGCCTTTTCCCGTTGTCTGAGCCGGGTGATTTCGACGAAGAGCTACAACAGCTTCAAGGCCTTTTGCCGCAGCGCGTTGCTGCGAGTGCCTTTTGCAGGGCAGCGACTGAAGAGTTGGATCAGCCACTTGGAGGGCGCAACCAAGTATCTGCTGGTACCCAGTGCGATCTTTGAGGAACTTGGTCTGCGCTATTTTGGGCCCTTGGATGGTCATGATCTGCCGGAGCTGATTAGGACTTTGCGGCGGCTGAAGCACCTTCGGCAGCCGCTACTGCTGCATGTGCTGACGACCAAGGGCAAAGGCTATCCCGCTGCGGAACAGAATCCGGCCCGCTTTCATAGCACGCCGGCATTCAATCAAAGTGATGCCAAACCAATCAAAAAGAACACCGAGCCGACCTTTTCCACGGCTTTCGGACAGGCATTGACGGCACTGCGTGCCGACGATCCGCAGCTTTTGGCTATTACCGCCGGCATGCCGGGGGGCACTGGTTTGCTTGACTTCAGCCGTCGCTTTCCTGAGTCATTCTATGATGTGGGGATAGCCGAAGGGCATGCCGTCGCCTTTGCCGCCGGACTGGCGGTCGCCGGCCGCCGGCCGGTCTTCGCCGTCTACGCGAGCTTCTCCCAGCGGGCGATGGACTACGTCTTCCATGACGTCTGCTTGCAGAAATTGCCGGTGCTGCTTTGTCTGGACCGTGCCGGCGTCGTTCAAGACGGGCCGACCCACCACGGCATTCAGGATTTGGCTTTTTGGCGCACGCTGCCGAATCTAGCCGTGATGCAGCCCTGTGATGGCGAGGAATTGCAGGCGATGCTGGCCTTGGCTCTGACCTGTCAGCATGCGGTGATCATGCGTTATCCGGCCGGTTCGGCCAGCACTCTCGCAGTATCCCACAGCGACTACGCTTGGGGGCGTGCGGAAGTGCTGCGCCAAGGGGGGCGCTTGGCACTGTGGGCCGTCGGTCGGGAAGTCCAGACGGCATTGGCGGCGGCTGATATCTTGGCGGCGGATGGTGTGGACATAACGGTGGTCAACACCCGTTTTGTCATGCCCTTCGATGAA
>JAAZKQ010000758.1 GCA_012799755.1 Lentisphaerota bacterium
CCCCATGTGGCAGTGCCTTGTAAAGGCACAACAGCAGAAAAAGACCACCGGCATGACCGTATCAATCGCTGACCGATTACTCTTCCCGGAGCTCTTCATTGCTCAGTGTGATGTTTTTTCGCTCTTCCGGCGGTATAATGCTGGAGGCATGAGGAATATGCAGAACAGCCAAGGGTGCTTCATAACCCGGCGCAGCTCCTTATCCATAGTCTTGTTGCCGCCAACGCGACGGCGGCTCACAGGCAGAATCGGCAAACAAAACCCATTCCCGAATATAATGTCCCGGAAAAATAAGAAACAGCCTCCCCGGACGTCTTATAGGCAAGACTCATTTCAGTCATCTTGAACACAATCACGGCGGGCCATGATGTTTTTTTCCGATCACCACGCCGAAAAACAATTTGACATGCTGATTCGTGAACGCCTGTCCCTCTTTCGCGGACTGGCCCGGCGTATTCTCGCCAATGCCGCCGATGTGGACGACGCCGTACAGGCCGCTCTCTGCAAAGCGTGGCTGCGTCGCCGTTCCTTTCGCGATGACGCCGCCCTCGCCAGCTGGGTCGCCCGCATTGTCATCAATCAGAGCTACGACATTCTCCGCAAACAGCAACGCGAACAACGCAAACTCAGCGCCTTCGCCAACGACAGCAGCAGCGACTCCCGGGACTCCGACGAGGCTCTCCAGTGCCTTGACCGCGCCATCGCCAAACTGCCTGAACTCTACCGCCAAACTGTGCACATCGCCATACTCAGTGACCTGGACACCGCCAGCGCCGCCAAGCTCCTCGGCTGTTCAGCAAACACCCTCTATCAGCGCATCCATAAAGCCAAAGAACTCCTGCGAAAGAGCCTGAGCCATGAATAACCAAGAATTCGAAAAACTTCTCGAACGCCGGAAAAAAACGGCAATTTCCAGCGACGGCTACAGCCCGGACGATGTCTTCATCGCCGCTTTCCACCAAGCCGCCCGACGTCAGCAGCGTCAGCGCACAGCGACCAGCCTGACTGCCCTCGCGGCCTGCATCGCGCTGCTGTTCGGCGGCCTGTGCCGGCATGGCCGACAGCACCCGGCAACTGACGGCCCCCCGGCGACTGACTTGTCAATCGCCGCAGTCGTCCCGGCTGAGATGGACTACCTCGCCGAGACCCAGCGGCAGTTCGGCGCCGACGTCGGTGCGCTTTTCGTCAATGACGACCTCGTGCTCTTTGAGCGCCAGGGTCTGCCATCGCACGCCTATCGCGTCCGCATCCAGCTCCTCAGTCCTTCATCTCAGCCGCTGGCCACCCTGGAATTCATCGCCGGACGCAATGACTTCATCAGCTTGGATGCCGCGCAGATTGCCGGCACCATCTTCCTCTCGCCCTGCAACGAGCATGGCGCCATCGTTGAACTTGCGCTGCGCGTCCAAGGGCGGCAACAGCAAGCCGTCATGATTGACGATATCTTCGCCTTTGATTCCCGCCGGAAAAACACCGCCCAGTCCAACGATCTCATTATCAAAGTGGATTTCTCTCCCGAAATATCCTGAAACCCCATCCCATCAGCCCTCAAGCAAACTGGTCAACCATGCGCACACTGCTGCTGCTCATAATCGCCGCCCTGCTGCTGCGACCTCAGCTCCACGGCGCTGAGGCCCCCACCTTGGCCCTGCTGGGTGAGCCGCCCGCACTGCTTGACCTCCTCAGCGTCGAATTAACCCGCGATGACAACTTCACCCTGCTTGCCCGCGCGGAAATTGATCAAGTTCTCCGCGAACACCGGCTCACGGCCGGCGACAGCAGCCGGCTCGCACGACTTTTCCCCCACGCCGACCTCATCGCCATCTTTACTGCCACCCGGAATCAGAAGTCCGGTCGCGTCGTCGTCATCAATGCCAAAAATGGCTTCCGCCTGGCCGATCAATCCTGGGCCTATGACGATCCCACCGCGCAGATCAACAGCTTTGCCCGGATCATCCTCGATGCCGCCGGCAAAGCCCGCAAGCCCGGCTCACAACTCATCGCCATCAGCCAATATCGCCTGGTCGGCATCAACTGGCGGCAACACGACGCCATCAAAAACTGGCTCAATCAGTTTGAAAACGCCATGATCCGACATCCTGACATCCAGCTGCTGGAACGCGAACGCCTGGACGCCGTCAGCGAAGAGCGCCAACTCAGTGCCGCACAGTTCGCTCTGACCCCCTCGGCGCGCCTCCTCAAGCTCGAATTTGAACTTGGCGAGAAAAGCACGCTGTTCCATCTCAACCTCTATTGCCACGACCTGCAGGGTAAGGAAATCGCCCGCCTGCGCCAGCCTGACATCCTCACGCTGACGCCCGATGCCACCGCTGAGTTCGTCAGCAAACTCGCCGCCGCTCTTGCCGCGCAAGCCCCCTCCGGCGTCGTCAGCGCCACTGCCGCGCAGGAAGCAGCCGAATTCTACGCGACCTATCAGAAACGCCAGAACTACAGCGACGCCTTGAAGTATATCCAGGCCGCCGTCGCCCTCAATCCGCAGCATGAAGAATACCGCTACACCGAGATTATCGCCATGGCGAATATTGGATCCTATAGATCGGAACAGGATAAGCTAAATAAGGACCGGCAGGTCTACGCACTGATCCAACGCTTTCATAAGGACTTTCCCCACTCGCAACGACCGCTCTTCCCCCGAGAAGCCCGATGCGGCTGGCATGTCTCCGTATTTGGTCTCGAAAAGTCTATGGAGGAATACGCCCAACGCGGCGCCATGGACGTCGCTGCCGAACGTAAACGGCTCCTCCAGCAATACGAAGCCTTTTTCGCGGAAATCCGCCCGGTTGTCCACGCCGACATCCGGCGCCAGCCCCAGTACCAATTCGATCTCAGCGATGGTCTGGGCGGCGGCGACGAAATCAAACATGTGCTTGAATACCTGAGCCACACATTTTTTGGCTTGCACCTCTATACCGATCACGATCAACGCATTGGCGATTTCTTTGCCGCCTACTTGGAAATCCTGCAAGCGCTGGACCGGAGCTGTCGCCTGCAACCCGCCAAGCCCACGCCATCGCCCAAGGTCTTTATACTCTGGCATGAGCTCCTGCAAGACCCCACGGACCGCGCTGCCGCCACGCGCTTTCTCAACCAGGATCAGACGCTCATTGCCTTCCTCGAAGCGTCCAGCCTGCCCGACGGCAAAGCCATGGCCATTGAGTTCCGCACAGTACGGACCCTGCTCAATGGCCGGCATCGGCCGGAAAATGTCAAAAAAATTTATCACGACTATTTTGCCGCCTTGGCCGCCCTGTCACCCGAATGCTTCGCCGACCTCACAAAATGGCAAAAGCAACTCATTAAAGTACCTTTTAATATCATTAACGAACAGCGCTTCGCGCTGCCGCCCAATTACGCCTATACCTGCCTGCTCGAATACCTCGGCAACCCCACCCAGGACGTGCTCAGCCTGCTCGAAAATGCCGCGCGTGGCAATGGCAGCGACGAATTGCTGCCACCGCTGCTTGACGCCATGGACGCCATCCACGCCCTCAATTACCGCTACCTGACCGAATACAAGGTCGCCAATCTCTTCCGCGACCTGGCCTTCGTCATCTGGGAAAAACCGCTTACTGAAAAAAGGTCCACGCTTGAGCAATTCCGCCCCAGTCCACGCCAAGACCAGCTGTTGCGCGCCATCAACAGCCAGTTTGTTTTCGACTACGGCGGCTTTCATGACGCCATGGCCACGCCCAAGCCCATGGTCTGCAAAAATGTCTGCCAGGACGGCGACGGCGTCCTCCTCCTCCTGGGACAAGCCAACGGATACCAAGGCCTGGGCTCCATGGTGGCTCGTGTCGCTGCCGACGGCCGTTTCGCCAAGCTCCTTGATATCGAAGTGTTCGCCCGCAAAACCCATCTCGGCTTCGGCGACGACTCAACAAGCTTTGACCACCTGCTCTGCGATTCTCAGTTCATCTTAATCGCCAGCAGCAATGGTCTGGGAGTTTTCGACCGAAAATCCGCTGCGCTGCTCAATACCTTCCAAGTCTCCTTGCAGCCGAGCAATAGCTGCCTCGCCCTCGTTGACGACCGCCTCTATGTGCTGACTTCAAGCGCTCTGCACTCCATGAATCTGCAAGGCGAGGAACGCCGGCTCTACTTCAGCCAGGAACGTCTCGAACCCAAACACGACCTCGACCGCGGCGGCAGCGCCAGCGACCTCGTTGCCTGCGCCAACGGCGAACTCTTCTTCCTGGTCTCGCGCAAGATCCCCAAACAACGCTATCCCAAACAGGAAATATGGCAGCTCAAAACAGCGAACGATAGCCCGCGACTTTTTCTGGAATTGCCCCCCAAACGCCGCTACGCATTGGCGTCCGGCGACCAGGCTCCGCAGGTCCTCGCCCTTGACCGCCAAAACAACATCGTCTACCAGCTTGACCCTGCGGCCCGCACGTTGCAACCGTTGGCCGAAGCCCCTAAAAAAGGCAAGTACAGCTCTCCTCGCCACCACCGCAACACCTTTTCTGACATCAATATCCCCTATCCCTACCCCTTTGTTCTCCACAGCAATGTCCTCTGGACTGGCGGCTACTACCCCGCCTGCATCAATCTCGCTGCGCCCGAACAATCGCCCCTGCTCTGGCTGCCTCGAACGACTTGGGCATTCCCCCTGGGCAACGATGTCCTCTTCCTCAGACATGACAGGTGGTTCCGAGTCGGCCTGCCGGATAACAGTAACGCCAAAATCAAGCCATGATTCATCTGCGCCGCAGTGCGCAACTCCCCGGAGGGCCTTCACCATGATTCACCACACCCAGTCATCACCACAGCGATATCTGCCGCTGCTCCTGTTCGCCTTTGTCGTCATCGCGCTGTGCCGGCCAAGCGATGCCTTTGCCCAAGAACGGGCGCCGACAGCAGCCAAGGCCAAGGAGCTCATCAACCTCTGGTCGGGCCGCGCACAGCCCCTCCCCGTGCCCGCTGGTGCGACATGGGCGGTCACCAGCGACCACGGCCGCCACTTCTTCAGTGGCAACAGCGCCGCTGAACCGCCCGCCATTACCCTGCCGGCACTGCCGCCCGGCACCCGCGAAACAGCCGTGCTGACGGTCAACGGCCACGTCCAAGCCAAGCTGATCTTCTGGCCGCCACAACTGCTCGCCCCCTGTCAAGCCATCTTTGCCGATGTCCCCGGCGACCTCGCCGCCGCCCTCAAACAACTCGGCATCCGCGAACGCCCTGTGCACGACGAGGCTGCCGCCGCCCTCGCAGCCAAGCCCCCGGTGCGCATCCGGCAGTCCCCGCCCTTAACGCCAAGCCCCGGCCTCACCTTGGTCTTTCCCGACCGCTGGGCTTTCCCCTGCGCCATTGCCGACGACTGGCGCGAAATCATGCTCCATCACGCTAAGAAACCCGGCATGCTCAGCGTCATATATGACAAACAGAGCCGCAACATGGATACCAATGGCACCCTCAGCTACGTCGTCCTCAAAAAACAACATAGCCAATGCGTCATCTTCAGCCCCGATTTTTCACTTGCCGATATTGACAACGCCCTGCTCGTCAAAGCATTCCTTGAGGAGAAACAACCATGATGAAAAAACACCACCCCGGCGCCTCCATCCGCAGCATCGCCCTCGTCATTGTCCTGGCCGCTTTCGGCGTCGCCAGAACACGAGCTCAGGCGCTACCCGACTCCTCGCGCTTCGTACCCGTCGTCGCCGTCCTGCCCTTTGATGGCCGCGGCCGTCAGGCCGAATTGGAGAAAACCGGCAAGTCCGTCGCTGACCTGATCTTCGTCGGGCTACTCGAAAACGACATCAATCTCGTCGAACGCGCCGATCTGGACAAGGCCCTCGACGAATTGCACATGTCCGCCGTCGGTCTGGTCAGTCCCGACTCGCAATTGCAGCTCGGACGCCTTATCGGCGCCAAAATCCTCATCACCGGCTCGCTCTTCGAAGCCGCCGGGAAAAAATACGCCGTGGCCAAAATCATCGGCACCGAGACCACCCGCGTCCTCGGCTGCAGCGTCAGCGGCCATGGCGAATACACGGACCTGGCGCCCGGACTGGCCAAAAAAATCGCCGCCGTTCTCCACAAGGACAGCGAAAAACTCCTCCCGCGCAAAACCACGGTCTTCGCCGCCGCCGACCGCCTCGCCGAGGTCAAAGGCCGCCAGCGCAAGGTCTTCCTCAGCGTCACCGAGGACATTGCCATGCCCACTCCCGACCCCGCCGCCGAAATTGAGCTCAAGAAGCTGCTACTCGCCCTTGATTTCCTCATCACCGACAACCGCGCCGAAGCCGACTTCACCATTCTCTGCGAGGCCGTCGCCACCAATGCCGGCAGCTACCACAAATTCAGCAGCGCCGCCGCCCGGGTCGAGCTCTCGGTCTACCAGGGCAAGGACAAGCAGCTCATCGCCGCCGGCGCCGCCAAGGAAACTGTCGCCGGCGCTTCCTACATCGTTGCCGCCAAGGACGCCATCAGCCAGGCCACCCTGCGCCTCGCCGCCGATCTCCTCAAAGCCCTGAAATGAACATCGCCGCGCCCGGCGGCCGGTGATGCCAAGGATAGGCCTGTCACCGGCGCCTGCCAAGCCCATGCTACACTGCGGGCTAAAAGCCTGCGACGTGGCTTTGGGCAAGTTCATTTATCCTTAAAACGCTTGACAACACCTGTACGCGCGGTGAAATTGCTTGTATGCCCGCTGCGGCGCAGCTTGGCAAAGGCAGTTATGTTTCGTGAACATTGAGACAAAACAGAAAATATCCAAGATAAAATAATAGAATGGAAATAAAACACGACTTATACTTCGGCGATTGCGAGGATGTTCTGAAAGAAATCCCTGATAACTCAGTGGACTTGATTTTTACATCCCCTCCCTACGCAGATCAAAGAAAAAAAACATACGGCGGGATCCATCCTGACGATTATGTAGAGTGGTTTTTGCCAAAAACAGCGCAGATGTTAAGGGTTCTTAAACCAACTGGAACTTTTGTTCTTAATATCAAAGAGAAAGTGGTTGATGGCGAAAGAAGTACCTATATCATGGAACTGATCCTTGCCATGAGAAAACAAGGATGGTTATGGACAGAAGAATTTATATGGCATAAAAAAAATTGTTATCCTGGCAAATGGCCAAATAGATTTAGAGATGCCTGGGAACGACTGTTGCAGTTTAACAAAAACAAAAAATTTAATATGTACCAAGAAGAAGTCATGGTGCCTATGGGTGATTGGGCTAAAACAAGATTAAAAAACTTGAGCGAAACAGATAAAATAAGAGATGAATCAAAGGTTGGAAGCGGTTTTGGCAAAAATATCTCTAATTGGCTTGAGAGAGATATGGCATATCCAACAAATGTCTTGCATCTTGCCACCGAGTGCAATAATAAAAATCACAGTGCCGCATTCCCTGAAGGCCTGCCGGAATGGTTTATAAAACTGTTTACTCAAGTCGGCGACACTGTTATGGACCCCTTTATGGGCTCTGGTACAACGAATATAGTTGCTAATAGATTGCGTAGGAATTCAATTGGGATAGAAATTGTCGAAGACTATTATGAAATGGTGAAATCTCAACTATCAACCGCTGACATTCACTATTCCAGCGCCCTTTTCAATCACCCTGCCAATAAAGTCATTTCGCTGGCATTTGAGTGCTGAAAGCGCACTCTATGATAGCGCCGTCCGAAAAGGTACGCGAGGTAATTTTTGCGTAATCGGTCACTCATTGATATTCGCAGCACAGTCGAGAACCAGGCATGCTTGGTGGCGTTTGCGGGGTCATGTCATGCTGCGGGCTACAAGCC
>JAAZKQ010000759.1 GCA_012799755.1 Lentisphaerota bacterium
CTTGCTGTCCAAATCAACCGTCCAATACATGACGCCGACATAACCGGCGGTAAGGGACAGCCAGACCTGATCGCGGGCGAAACGGGTGCCGTTGGGAACAATCACGCTGTCGTAGTCCACGCCCAAACGCGACCAATAGGACGCCGGGAAGACACCGCCCTCGCCGGTAAGCGAGGGTTTGCCCGAGGCCAGGCACCACTTGGCCCGCGTGAACATCAAGGCGCCGCGGTCGGCATCGGGCTGGCCATTGTTGTAGGGATGATCGCAGAACAAATCAATGTTCGACTCACGCCATTGCAGCGGCGCCGGCCACAAAATGGGATGGGGATTGGCCAGAATCAGGGTGTGGGGATCAATGGAGCGGATGAAGTCCGAAATTTCATTGCACCAGGACAGCGGCGGCCGAATCATCTCGTTCTCAAATTCATAGCAGAAGATTTCCTCGCGGTCCGCCAAGATGGGAATCAACTCGCGCAGGTAGTCCTTCTGGCAGGCGATCACGTCTTCATCAAGATAGCGGTCATAGGGATTGCGCAGGAGACGTTTTTCCACCAGGAAACGCCGACGATGCGGCGGCAGCGTGGCCAACTCCTCTTCGCTGTAATGCTGCATGACGACCCGCTCCAGCACCAGAGAATTGCCGTAGGGCGGTTTGACATAGTCTTCGCAGAGCGCAACGTTGAATTTGATGCCCAGGGGGCGCGCCAGATCGAACATGTGCAGCACGGCTTGCAACTGCGTGCGGTCCACTTTGCCGACGAGGTCCATGTTGCGCAACATCAGGCGCAACGCCGTCAGGCCCCGTGACGCGCAATGCTCCAGGTAGTCTTTGACTTTCTGCTCCACCTCCGGCGGCCACGGATAGCCGTACTGGTAGTTGTTGGCACTGCAAGGGAAGAGGTCCAACGAACGCTGCAACCGGCCGTTTTCCTGCGGTTTGCCATGCGGCCAGTTGGCATACAAGCCGCCAAAGGGGGTGAAGAGCGTGCCGTCGGGATGTTGCAGATAGCCATGTGGGCCGATGCTGATGTTGTCCTTGCGTTGCTTGGGCATGGGCGCAATCACGCTGCACCAGGTCTGGCCGCGGCGCCCCTCGGCGTCCACAAGCGAAATGACGTGGGCGCACTGCGGCGTCGCCGGCACCGAGACGGCTATCGTCGCCGGATTGCCGCGAAGTGGCCCGGCAGGGATCTCCGCGCCCTGCCAGCGCGGCGCGGCAATGTCCACCGGCTGCCGGTTGCCGAATTCGTCCAGCCCCCACACCGTCAGCGTCTGCGCTGTCGCCGTGCTGAGGACAAAGGAGCGCTCCAGCCGCAGATCGTAGGCCGAGAGCGCCGCCGGCGCCACCAGTACCTCGGCTTTGGCCGCCTTGCTTTGCCGGCCAATCGCGTCCGCCAATCCGACGCTGAGAGCGATAGCTCCAGCGCGTTTAGGCGCCGTCAACGGCAGCACGAAGGCGCCATCCGCATCGGTGCGGGCATTGCCATGCTGCGTTTTGCTGTCGCCGGCGGCCGCCTGTATCTGTGCGACCCAACAGAGCGGGTGCTCGGCCAGTACGCCACCGGCAGCGGCGCGCACGACGACTCGCTGCGCGTATTCGGCGCCCGCCGTGAAGGTCTTGGGCAGGGCCGTAAACTCGCAGCCGGCGGCGGCCGCAGTCGTGGCCAGCTCGTCCCGGCGAAGCACCGGCAGCAGCACGACCTGCGGCGGGCGCGGCAGCACCCGCACATAGTCCACCCAGGCGGTGATGCCGGGTTGCTTGGGCAAGTCAATGCGCGGCGCCCGGAACATCCGGCCATCCCAAAAGTCAGGCAAGCTGCGGGACAAATCAATGCGGACGGTATGGGGCGCCGTCCCCGGCACCCTGAAAGTCCCCTTGCGGTAAGTACCTGTCATATCGGTGACAAAATAGCACCACTGCTGGTCCGGCTGATCCTGCCGCACCCGCAATTCGAGAACGCTGAAGAGGGACGAATCGAGTTTGAATGGGTCGTCCGCCGGCGCGGCGCCGAACATGCAGCCCCAGATGAAATAGGGATCATTGCCCGTCACCGGCACTTTCATCCAGCCGTCCTCAATCGTCACCCGACCGATATGGTCAGGACGGTCGCCCCAGGCACGGATGCCGCACTGATCCTCAGCAAAATCCCATTCACGGCCAAGCACAATGCGCGCAAAGTCATCCTGCGGCTCAGGCACTGCCGCCAAGCGCGGTGAAGGCTGCCAATCCGTCGCCTCTGACCAGTACACCAGCACGCGTGGCGACTTCCCGGGCCCGACCTCGCCCGGAAAAACAAAGCTCACGGCGTCGCCATGCACATGACAGGCCAAAGGCGAATCGGTCTTCTCCGGCAAAACCAGCCGGCAGCGCGCAGCGTCCGCCAGCTTGACGGTCACCGGCGGCGCAACGCGATGAACACTGCTGCTTATCTCCAGACACTGCCGCCGGGACGCCGCCGGAAAATGCCACGGGAATTCCTGCGCCGCGCAAGCCAGCGCCAACGAACCAAGCAGGGCCATCGGTAGTTTCATAGTGGACCTCGTTTTGTGGATGATGCGATGCAGCAAGCCGGTCGCCGATGATACCAGAGACGACACACCGGCCATATAAACAAACGGACGCAAATCCCTTCGATTTGCGTCCGTTTCATCTCAAACTCACAATCAGCCCGTCACGCCAATTCCATCCTGCCTTCAAGCGCCACAACGCGGCGGCCCCTCCCGTGTCATAAGCAAGTGAGCCAGTATCATTACAGTCACCCTGAAGCAAGGTCAGAATTACAACGAGTCAACTCCGAACATCTTGCGGCAGTTCGCGGCCATGGCATTCTGGTTGATGCCCTCGACGTGGCCATCGCAGAACAGATAGTTCATCTCGTTGCCATGCCGCGGTGGCTGACCGCCGCAGGAGGGCCCGGCCGTAACCGCTGTCAACGGCGCATTGTAGAAGGTTGACGAGTGCACATCGGTGTACCAGGACCCTAAATAGCTGCTTTGGGACGTGGAGTATTCTCTTGAGTCCATGACCACGGACAACTCGGATGGCCGCTTGATCTCGGCAAGGCACACGGCGGTAGCCGTGCCGCCATTGTCATAATTCTTGATCATTTTCTGGTTGCAGCCGTAATCGGCAATAGAATGGTGCTTGGACTCCGAGGGGCAGTAGAAACAGGGATTGCGACCAAGATTGGCTATCTTGCCCGGCAGGACTTCATTGAGCTTGTCCTGCCAGAAAGGGGCTTTCCAATTGCCCATGGGCGGATAATACTCGTCGCTGCCATCCGTGTAGAGTATGATCGCCGTGCCGATCTGCTTGAGGTTGTTGCGACAGCTAATCGTCCGCGCCTTCTCCCGCGCCTTCGCCAAGGCCGGCAACAGCATTGCCGCCAAAATGGCGATGATCGCAATCACCACCAACAACTCAATCAGCGTGAACAACCTGACATAAGAAAAAAACCTACGCATAGCCTGCTCCTTTTCGCAATCTGGACCAAGAGTAAAAAACGCTCAAGCAACAACCTCTGCCATTTTTGCCCACA
>JAAZKQ010000760.1 GCA_012799755.1 Lentisphaerota bacterium
AAAAATGCCGCTGTGGCATGGTGGACGAGACTGTGGCTGTGCGCCGGGCTGGCACCGGCACACTGTTCACCTGACGATCCGCATGCCGCCTTTTTGCCCCTGCCAAACAGCTTGTCTGACGGCAGGGACGTTCACTGCCCAGTTGGGAAACGGGCATCTGGCGTCGCAGTTCGCAGGGACGAGGAATGTCAATCGGTGCCGTTTACGAAGAAGAGCGGAAACTCCGCCGGCAGCTGGACAGTCCGCAGAAGTGAGTTATATTCATTCGTTTACGTCTCTCCGTAAGGTCCGAGTATCGAATGACATGTTTATAGTCAGTGGAGGTTTTCATGGGTCAGCAGCATCGCAAAAGCCTGAAACGCGTTCGCCGTAAGCGCTATCTGGAGCGGGTAAAAGAGCGCAACAGACAGGCAATGAACAAGAAGAAGAAATAACTGCGGCTGAGGTAAGCACAGTGTTTGCGAACGCCCTCCAGGATGCTCGACATGGAATCCTGGAGGTCGTTTAGCTTTTTCTTAGAGCATTATCCGCCTGGACGTGTCACGCCGACAGCCAGGCGTCAACGAACAGTAGAAAACCGAGGAAAGCAACGAGGGCAAGATGGCAAAAAAATGCGAAAAAAGTGCGAGTGTGAAGGCTGAAAAGTACGTTTACATCTTCGGCGGCGAGGGCACCGAAGGCGATGCCAGCATGAGGAATCTGCTTGGCGGCAAGGGCGCGAATCTTGCCGAGATGTGCCGCCTGGGCCTGCCGGTGCCGGCGGGCTTTACCATTACGACCGAGTGCTGCAATGAGTATTTTGCCTTGGGCGGGCGGCTTCCCGAGGCGCTGAAGGCGCAGGTTATGACTGCTTTGGCGTCCGTCGAGCGCCTGATGGGCCGCAAGTACGGCGATGCCAAGAATCCGCTGCTGGTGAGCTGCCGTTCCGGCGCCCGGCAGTCCATGCCCGGCATGATGGACACCGTACTGAACATCGGCTTGTCCTCCGCCACGATTCCCGGCCTGATTGCCAAGAGCAAGAACGAGCGTTTTGTCTGGGACTCCTACCGCCGGCTGATTATGATGTATGCCGACGTGGTCATGGAAAAGGCCGAGGACATTGAGCCCCATGACGGCAAGGGCATTCGCCGCATTCTTGATGAGATGCTCGACGAGTACAAATACATCAAGGACTACAAGTCTGACACCGATTTGACCGCCGATGACCTCAAGACCCTCGCCAACGCCTTCAAGCGCCGCATCAAGGAAGTGCTCGGCGCTGAATTCCCGGACGATCCGATGCAGCAGCTGTGGGGCGGCATTGGCGCTGTCTTCAAGAGCTGGGCCGGCAGCAAGGCCGTGTCCTACCGCCGCATTGAGGGCATACCGGAAAATTGGGGCACGGCGGTGAACGTGCAGGCCATGGTCTTTGGCAATATGGGCGAAGGCTCGGCGACGGGTGTGGCTTTCACGCGCAATCCGGCCACCGGCGAGAACCTCTTCTTCGGTGAGTGGCTGCTCAATGCCCAAGGCGAGGACGTCGTTGCCGGCATCCGCACGCCCAGTCCGCTGAATAACGCGACCAAGACCGACCAGAACCGCCACATGAAGTCCATGGAAGAGCTGATGCCCGAGACCTACAAACAGCTGGATGACATCCGCCTCCGGCTGGAAAAGCACTATCGGGAGATGCAGGACATCGAATTCACGGTGGAGAACGGCAAGTTGTACATGTTGCAGTGCCGCACAGGCAAGCGCGGCGGCAAAGCCGCGGTGACCATGGCGCTGGACATGTTGGACGAAGGGCTGATCAATGAAACAGAGGCCGTGCTGCGCGTCAATCCCAACCAGGTGATGGAATTCCTGTTGCCGATCATTGAGCCCAAGCTCGAAGCGAAGTCGCAGTGCTTGGTCAAGGGGCTGCCGGCTGGTCCGGGTTCGGCCTGTGGCGAGATTGTCTTCACCTCAGCAGATGCAATGCGCGCGACGCGCCTGGGCAAGAAGGTCATTCTGGTCCGCGAAGAAACGAATCCCGAGGACGTTGAGGGCATGCGCGCAGCCGTTGGCATACTGACAGCCCGCGGCGGCATGACCAGCCACGCCGCGCTGGTTGCCCGCGGCTGGGGCAAGTCCTGCATCGTCGGCGCCGCCGAAATGCAGATTGATGCCGCGAACAAGACCCTGAAAATTGGCGACAAGGTCCTGCGTGAAGGCGCGATGCTCACCATGAATGGCTCTGCCGGTACGGTCTACGAAGGCGCGCTGAGCCTCGTTGAGCCCTCAGCCGGTGAAGACTACGCCGAATTCCTCCGCTTCATGGGCATTGTTGACAAACTGCGGACGATGGGCGTGCGGGCCAACGCCGATACGGCGGTTGACGCGCGCAAGGCCCGCAACTTTGGCGCCGAGGGCGTTGGGCTCTTCCGTATGGAGCACATGTTCTACGGCGAGGGCTCCGCGAAGCCCCTGTTCTTGCTGCGCAAGATGATTCTCTGCATCACTGCGGCCGACCGCATTGCGGTACTCAAGGAACTCTTCCCCTACATGAAGAACGACATCAAGGGCACAATGGAGGCCATGGAAGAATTTCCGGTGACCGTCCGTCTGCTGGACCCGCCTTTGCATGAGTTCCTGCCCCATTCGCAGCTTGGCCGTCAGGAGCTCGGCAGTGCTTTGGGTATTGCCGAGGAAGAAGTGCGCAAGCGCATTGACGCCCTCCAGGAGAGCAACCCGATGATGGGCCATCGCGGTGTGCGCCTGAGCGTGAGCTACCCCGAGCTGACCGAGTATCAGGCCCGGGCCATCTTCGAGTCCGCCGCGGAATTGATCCGCGACGGCAAGAAGGTCACTCCCGAGATCATGGTGCCGATTACCTGCGATGTCCGCGAGCTGAGGCACACCAAGGAAATCATTGAGCGTGCCTATGCCGAAGTCGCGCAGCGTTTTAATCTGAAGTTCAAGTACACGGTCGGCACGATGATTGAGATTCCCCGTGCCGCGCTGCTGGCCGACCAGATGGCTGCCGAAGCCGAGTTCTTCTCCTTCGGCACCAATGACCTGACGCAGCTGACCTTCGGCTTCAGCCGCGATGACATTGGCAGCTTCATGGCGACCTACTTGGATGAGCGCATCCTGACGGCGGACCCCTTCCAGACCATTGACCAGAGTGGCGTTGGCGCACTCATTGAGATGGCCACGGAGAAGGGCCGCGCTGTCCGCCCGGAACTGAAGGTCGGTATCTGCGGCGAGCAGGGCGGCGACCCGGCTTCCGTGGAGTTCTGCTACAAGATGGGGCTGACCTATGTGAGCTGCTCGGCCTTCCGCGTGCCAGTGGCGCGTGTCGCCGCCGCGCAGGCCGCCATCAAGGCCGCCAAAAGCAAATAACGCCGTAGGGCGCAGCGTGTTGCAACGCTGAAAAAACGGGCCCCCGCATTGCTTCAGTGCTGATGCGGGGGCCCTTGTTGTTTTGTGCCGGCCGGCAAGGCCTGCCGGCTGCTATTGCGGCGCTGCTTATGCCGGCCCGTTATGGTTGTGGGTGGTGGCGTCCTCATCATCGGGATCAAGCAAGGCGAGGACGTCAACGGCATTGGTGCAGGCGAGGAGTTGTTGGCGGAAAGCCGGATTGATGAGCTTGCGGGAGATTTTGGCGAGGACATCGAGGTATTCGCTGTAGCAGTCCTGCGGCGTAAGCAGCATGAAGACGAAGCGGGTGTTGTGGCCATTTTCGCCGCCGAAATCAACGCCGTCGGGGAAGATGCCCATGCAGCCGGTGAGGCCGCCGTGAATGGGCATGGTGATGTGGGGGAAGGCGGTGTCGCTGCCGACGGCGGTGGAGACGTGATCTTCGCGCAGCAGGGCCTGCTCAATGAGGCGGTCGCGCCAGAATGAGGGCACCTGGTTGTATGACACCAGGATTTCGACCAGCTGGGCAATGACCTGATCACGATCGGCACTTGGCTGTTGCAAGGCTATCATCTGCGGCCAGAAGATGTCGCGCAGGCGAATGCGCGGCGGCTTGCGGCCGAGAAGCA
>JAAZKQ010000066.1 GCA_012799755.1 Lentisphaerota bacterium
CTGGGGTTACTCATGGTGGCAGCTCTCCGAGCTTGCTTTTTCTACTCTGCCGGGGGACGGCGATGTGGGGTGTGACTCCGGCTGGCAGGGCGGGGAAGAGGCTGCGAGCCGCTTCTACTCTGCAGGAAGACGCAGGTCTGGCGCCGCTTGCCTCCCCTGGCAAGCGCCCCCCGCGTCTACCTCCTGCGTTCGGGGAGGATGCGCTGATAGTCCCGTTCAGCGAACTTAAAGTCGGGCTGGCCGCCATAGACAAAGTACACGAAGCGCATGGCATTCAGACGGTCAGTGCTGAAGCCGAGCTGCCCCAATGAGGGCGCCTTGTCATCCCAGAAGGAGATGTTGTCGAAAGGCGTGACTGCCACGCAGCTGTGAGCCCAGCCTTTGCCACGCAGGGCGAACCACTGCGGCTCGCTGTTGTTTCCGGCGATGCCGGCGCCGTCACCGCGGCTGCCGTTCATTTCCACGCTATTGCCCTTGTCGTCGAGATAGCTCGCCGGCAGGTTGTAGAAGCCTCGGTTGTAGAGGCCGCCGGCAGGCTTGTCAAGCTCGACATCAACATAAAAGCGCCCCGGCAGGAGCGTATAGGTCTTGCTGTAGGTCGCGCCATTGCGGAGCGTCTTGGTGACCACAATCACGCAAACAGCCGGGCCATTGCGGAGCAGGTCAACGCGATTAAGTCTGGCCTGCTCTTCGTTTTCCCAGCCCGTTTCGGCGGAAGACACCAGGAAGGAGCTGAGAAAGTCCGGCCCGCCGCCATAGCGGCGACCAGGCATGAGGTCCTTGATCTGACCATCACGAAATACCACAGTGTAGGTTTCGCCGCAGTAGCCGCCAATGCCCATTGTCCCGCTCGGCACAAACACTGCTCCGCTATTCTTGCGCATTGGCGACGCGATATCTTGGCCAATGACCTTGAACTGCTGCACGACACCCGCAGGCGCATCGTAGGAAAAGCTCAAGACGCCACGCAAGTCCTTCTTGCCATCATAGTCATCCCCGGGATCGAATTGCATAAAGGGGAGCGCCCGGTAGCTGCCGTCCGCCTGTTGCTGCAAGACCCGCACACTCGCGGCGGAAAGACTGCCGCCGGGGGGCAGCGCATCGGCAAAATCAATGGCCATGCTCACCGGCTCAAGCTCGGCGACATGCGGCGTAGCGGGCAACTCAATGTCCTTGACCACCGGCCACTGCGCCAAGTCAACCGGAATCTCCTGCAACCAACTGTACGCATTGTCTGTCGGCTGCAAATCCTTGCCTCGACGGCTGCTGATTCGTGCCGAAAACAGGTGCTGACCAACGAGATTTCCTACCGGCACCGCAACACTCACTTCGCGAGTGCTGCCTGGTCGCAGCCACCACAGCGACTTGGTCGCCTGCCGGCTCTCGTCCACCGAATCCACCGCGATGCTCAGCTTCGCGGCCATGCCGGCGCCGCCGATGTTGCTGAGGCGCAACACACAGTCAAGCGCGTCGCCATCGGCATTCATCGCCGCGTTGACGAATTCCAGGCGATAGTCCGGCTGTCTGGCCAAAGCGCCGCAGAGCAGATCGTAGTTGCCGGCGCCGGGCAGGACCAACTGTTGGTCACGGCGTTCCCATGCGACCTGCCCTTGGCGTTCATTGTCCTCATTGAGCGCATACACCAGCGTCGAACGCCAGGCCCAACCTTTCAGGAAAGCACTTGGGATGACGACCTCACCAGCGCCGCTGGCGTTGACCCGCAGGTGGTTCCTGCCGGCAGCTTTCACCATGACCATGCTGACCACGCCACTGTTGCCGCCCATCCGCGGTAGGGGATCAACCGCTTTACAGGCGAAATAGAAGTCGTCGGTTTGCACTGCCGAACAATAATGCTTTTCGAGCCAGACCATGCTCTGGCGAATCTTCGGACCATCCACGGCGAAGCCTTCCGGCGGCAGCACGTAGCTGCGGCCCTTCACCATGACCTCGCGCACATCGGCGGCGAAATTGGCCACGATTTCGGTGCCGTCGCCGAAAACCGTCTTCTGCAGGCAATGGTCATCGCTGAGGAACTCATGGGAGAGCATCTCTTCCATGCCGACGGCCTCGTGGAGCTTGCTGGTATGGAAATGGCTGCGCAGGAAGGAAGAGCGATCCTGGATCCAGGTGCCTTCGTGGGCCCAGAAAATCGGC
>JAAZKQ010000761.1 GCA_012799755.1 Lentisphaerota bacterium
CCCACTTATGCTTTTCGGACAAGCTCATGCTTGGCAAAGGGCCCGCTCATCGGTTAAACAGGATGCGTGCCGCATACGCCAACCAGGCCAGAAGCGGAAAAGCGCTATACCGGCGAGCAATCGCCAGCGTTTCCTTCCGCGCCACGGCGCGATTGCTGTTTGCCGTCCCGCCGACAACCATGTTCACCAGCGGCAACGACAACGTCAAATAGGGCACATCAGCCTTGCGGCAGCGCCAGATAAAGTCGTAATCCGCCGCTATGCGGTATGAGGTGTCGTATAAGCCCAGGCGATCATAAAGCCGCCGCCGCACAAAGCAGCCCGGATGGGGAATAGGCATGAGAATTTCGCTCAGCCACAGGCATTTGGGATGTATCGCTCCACAGATCTCACCCCCCTGCTTGCGCAGGTGTATGGGCGCGATGACCATGTCCGCCGCCGACTCCTGACCCAAGGCCTGTTCGACTTCAAAAAGCGCATCTTCCTCGTACCAGTCATCGCTGTTCAGCAGCCCAATCAGCTCGCCCGACGATGCCGCGATGCCCTGATTCCACGCCGAAGGTATGCCCGCCTCGCCTTCGCGCCTTTCCTGCGCCAATATCTTGAAGTTGATGCCTGATGCCGCAAAAGCCGCCCGTGCCTCTTCGGCCATGGTCAGCGTGCCATCGCTTGAGCCCCCATCAACCAGTATGTATTCGTTGGGCAGACGGCGCTGCTGCAACAACGAGTCCATGCAACGTCGCAGCGTCGCCGCCGAATTCCAGCAGATGGTAATCACCGTGATCTTCATTGCCGGCAATCCTCATTAGAAACCGCAACTGACTGCTGCTGTGGCGACTGCGCCGAAGCCAAGGCCAACTTCCGCACCAGCAAGGTCTGATTGCGCTCCAAACGCCGAAATTTTGCCAGGATGCTCAAGCCACCCAAGTAGCAAAACACGATGAACAAGTACAATATCAGGTCCGTGCCACGACCGATGCCCAGCAACCGCGCCAGGCGCGAAGTCAAATCCGGCGCCAGCACAAAGACGATGCCGATCATAAACTGACAGATGAAAAACAATCGTCCCAATAGCTGATTCTTCAATACCGCCACCGCCAGTATGAGCGACAGGCCAATGCCAAGCAGCAAAATCCATTGAATAGGATAGGTCTGCATCTCCGAAACTCCTCAACGCGCTTGCTCAAAATAATTTATTCATAATCAATTCAACAATGATATTCAGCGAATTATACCATTTTTGCCCTTTTTGCCGCGAGTAGTCACTATAGGCGATATTCACCGGGATTTCCCGTACGCGCAGCCGCTGCTTGCGGATCAGCGACAGGATTTCGCTGGCGTGCGCCATGCGATTCTCCGTCAGCTCAATAGCCGCCAGCGCCCGCCGATTGAGGGCCCGGAAGCCATTGTGGGCATCACTGAGCCACATCCCCGTGAAGAGACCATTAACCACCCGTGCGCCTTGCAGCAGCAGCCGTTTTGTCATAGGCACCCGCCGCCGGTCAGCGCCAGGCAAAAAACGCGAGCCCAGCACGACATCGGCGCCGTTGGCCAAAGCCGCCAAAGCCTTCGCAATATCTGCCGGGTCATGTTGGCCATCGGCATCAAAATGCACCACGGCCGCCGCGCCGCAGCGCTTCGCGTAGTCCATGCCGGTCTGCAAGGCCGCGCCTTGCCCCAGGTTGATCGCATGCCGCAACAGATGCACCGGCAGACCCGCCAGTAGTTCGCCCGGGTCCTCACGCGAGCCGTCATCAACCACGACGACCTCGTGCCTCAACGGCAATAGCGCTCGCACGGTCTCAGCCAATACTGCGCCTTCGTTGTAACTCGGCACAATGATGTACACCTTGTCGTCCATGTCACTGCGGACCTTCTCGCTCAGCACTGTCGCATTCCTTGCCTTTCACGTCACCGCGGACCTTGTCGTTCAGCCCTGGCGCAATCGTTGCCTGTCGTCCCTCCTCATACCATTCATCGCCCTGCCCGCTCCGGCGCCGTCGCTAAGCAAAAGATAGCACGCCAACAGAAGACACACAGGCCCACAGACGAAAACAAGCGCCACAAGCAAGTCATCCCGCCCCCATTGATCCCCCGTTTTCGCAAGCCATGGAATCAAACACTCGTTTCCCGGCCCGGGGTAGAAACGGCTTCCAGCTGCTGCCAGACGTGGCCCTGTCGGTCGCCCATCTCAGCGCCTGTCTCCCAACCGTGCTGCGGGCTTGCAGCCCGCAGCGTGACATGACCCCGCAAACAGCACACGCATGCTGACATCCCTGGCCGCAAGGCTGCCGAAGCGCCGCATGCGCTCAACGACGGGTAAATTTCAGGCCGGACATTGAAAAGCCCTCATCGCCACCATAATTTGCCTTGTGGATTTTTCGCCCCTTCCCATTTTGCAAAAATTGACCAACATGCTGAATCTTCACGACGAAAGGAAGTAAGTATTATCTGCTCACGCATCGGGATGGCAGAGAATATTACTTCAAAGAAAGAGAAAAACTCCTTGAAATCAAATGATGATATTTCACCAGGCACTTTTAGAGACAAATGTAAAAGTTACGTCTCTCCCTTGAGAAGGGTACAGATAGTCTCTTTGTTTACGATTGTCATTTCGTTTCCATTCTGTCCTTTTTTTCCTATATTCAGACTATTTCTTTTTTTAGGCGTCATCGGAGAAGTGATGACAATTTTGAAAATAAAAAAGTTGAAATGTTATCATTGCAATAGCAATCTTGCCTATTTGTTTTTGGACCCAAATTATTCAAAGACAGGGACATCTTTTATTTTTCCCAAGGAACTCCCGGAAAATGTAACGGAGTGCCCATATTGCCATGCCGATTTCCAAAAAACAATTTCACCATAGTAAATAAACAAGCACATTTTCTTCTGCAAAATAAACGACAAAGAATATTCCCTCCCCCTCGCAAAAACCAACTTTCCCTGTCTGTGGCTTACCCGGGCAGCACCCAATAGCTCTTTGGGGCCATGCCGGTAACGAAGTAGTACACGGCGCCGGAGAGGATCACCGTGAGTCCGGCCAGCATATCGCCGGCAATCAGGCCGAACATCATCGGCTTGAGCAGTTGATAGCCACGGCTGCCGCCGTACTTGGTGACAATGATCTTCAGACAGCCCCCCAGGATGAATGATGACGCCATCATCAGCCCGGGATAATGCGGCCACAGGCAGAACATCACGGGATGCAACGGCCACCACACGAAGCGCAGCCGCGCCGCGCTGAAGAGTATCACCCCCACAAAAGTCGCGGCGAAGGCCAACACATAAGGGCGCTTCGGCTTGACCAAGGTGAAGCGTTCCAGGCCACGCACCGCCAGTGCTTTCTCAAGCGTCCCCTGCGCCATCAGGCTATTCCGCGCTGGGATGGTGCTCATGAAGGCCTGCCGCGGCACCAGCATAGTCGAGGTGCCGTCACGCCAGTTGATGCCGCGGTCATAGGACCAGTAGAGCGTAATCGGCGCCGCAATGCACATGCCCATGAGGATGATCAGCGCCGTCAGCGGCAGCATGCGCTTGCGCGGCAGGGCGCCCTGTCGGCTGATCTCCAGCGCATTGACCATGAAAGGCATGAAGTGCTCGCGCACGTCGTGCATCATAATGCAGGTGATGAAACTCAGCGTCAGCATCGCCACCGGCCCAAGTGACTGCTCGCCCATGAAGCCGACAAAGACCGTGCAGGCATAGAGCCCCGGACATAGGTGAAAGGCGCCGGTTTCGGCGATGATCCGCCCGAGCACCAACAGCAGCATCACGATCAACGCCGTGTAGAGCAATGCCAGCGGCCAGTCCAGTCCGACCAAGACCAAGTTGAGCACGAAGGCCGCGAAAGCCAACGCCGCCAGCCGCATCGCCCAGGCGCTGCCGGGTGTCGTCTCGCCGCTCTTTCCCAAGCCCAGCCCCTGCTTGATTGCATTGAGGTAGTAATAACGGCCAGTGAAGAGCATCATGCAGAAGAACCCCACGAAACCGCCCATGACCCAGCCGTTGAGGATATTCGGCGTCAGCAGCGTCCCCTCCCGCACGGAATAGCCATAGCCCGCGAGGATGCCGCCGATGACAGCAAAAATATAGGGTCCGAAACCAATGGCCAGCGACACGTCGGTCTGCACCAGGTAGGCGATGGCGATGGCGGTGAAAAAAATCCTGATGGTGCACAAGGATGCGCCGCCGCCGCGCATGAACGCCGGAAAAAGCGTCCCCAGCGGCCGCATATCAATGTTTCGCCGGAACTCAATCAGGTAGGCGCTGTTGTACACATAGAGGTAATTGTTGATATGAATGGCGAAGACTACCAGGAAGGCTATCCAAAAAAGCTTGTTGCGAAAGACCGCCCCGAGTATCCGGCCGCTCTCCGGCAACATCGCCCGCGTGAACTGCACAATCGGATAAGGCAGGTGCTCATTCTCCGCCCATTGTTTATGACAAACCAGCGCCAGCGAGCCCAGAACCACCCAGAGCAACAGGAATTGCGGCAGCCAGAAACTCAGCGTGTCCACCCACGCTCCCCAGGGTATCATGTCCCAGGAAATGTGCTCGCGTCCCGGCGGCACCGGTGTTCCCTGGAGAAATTCCAGCAGGGCATTGCCGTCATTGAACTCGGCGTCGGCAAGCATCCGCCGCGGCAGCAGCTCCGTGGCGGGCGTGAAAGTCTTTTTGTCCGCTGAGATGAGCTTCCAGCTTTGATCAATTTTCGCAAAATGATGCGGCAACATGACGCCACGCGGCAACATTCGGAAAAGACTCGAATAGGGCACCGCGCAAACCGGCAGCATCAGGGCCATGAACAAAAACAGCTCGCTTGCCCGGAATGGCCGCAGCCAAGTCAACGCCGGCAGGCGCCGGCTGATGACATGCAACAAGGGATTGAGAAACAAAACGATGAGCAGCAAACCGCCGAAGACGCTCATCGGCATGTGGTTGCCGATGCACATGTTCTGAAACAACACCGCATCGTTGAAATACACCACCGCGCATAATACCGCCGCGCAGATGAAACTCAGCACTACCGCCCGAATGGTCATAGATAACACCTATCCCATGCGTTCGTTTGCAAGTTCAATGGCGATTAACCATATCCTGAGACTAACACGCCCCACAGCGGTAACATAACGCACAACCCCGTGGTGTCGCTACGGAATTGGCGCCTTCTCACCTTCGCGTGGTAAGCGGTCACCCATTGATAATTGTTGTTCCCGCAAACTACTATGGACAATATGGACAGTATGGACGGCAGGCAAGCAGATGTTGTCGTCCATCGTGTCCATGATGTCCATGTTGCGCCGTAGGCGCTTAACCATGCTTAACCCCAGCCTTCAGGCTGGGGTGGCGGCGCCCCACGAGGCCGTGCCTTGTAAAGGCACAACAGCGGAAAATGAC
>JAAZKQ010000762.1 GCA_012799755.1 Lentisphaerota bacterium
CCTTTGCGGACGCCGCATCGTTTTGACGGCGACGGCCCCGCCGTGAGCATGGAGTTGCCGGTGCTGGGCACTTGGGATGTGGTGGTGGTCGGCGGTGGCACGGGTGGCGGCCCGGCGGCCATTGGCGCCCTGCGCCACGGCGCTAAGACGCTGTTGCTCGAATACCTCAATGAGTTGGGCGGTACCAGCACCGCCGGCGGCATCACCCGCTACTACTACGGCCATATCTGCGGCTTCACGGCGGAGATGGACGCCGCCATCGGCAAGGTTCCCGGCACGCCGGACTGGAACCGCATTGACAAGGGCGAATGGTACCGCAAGGAAATTCGCAAGCAGGGCGGCGATATCTGGACTTCGGTACTGGTCTTTGGCGCCGTACTGGACCAGGCCGGCAAGTTGGGCGGCGTCTGCGTCGCAACGCCATTCGGCCCCGGCGTCGTCCTGGCCAACAGCGTCATTGACTCCACCGGCAATGCTGACATTGCCGCCGCTGCCGGCGCCGAATGTCAGGATCAGGAGAGGGAACTCGGCGTGCAGGGCACGGGCTTGTCTCCCCTCAGGCCCGGCGATCACTACGTCAATACGGACTACATGTTCAGTGACGATAGCGACATCATTGATCTCTGGCGGACTTTCATCCTCGGGCGTGAACGCTTCAAGCACGCCTATGACCTCGGGCAGCTCATTGCCACCCGCGAACGCCGACGCATCGTCGGCGACTTCGTGGTGTCGCCGCTGGACATCTACAACCTGCGGACCTATCCGGACACCATCTGCGTGTCGCGCAGCAACTTCGACTCCCATGGTTACACGGTTCACCCGCTGTTCACTATCAAGGGGCCGGATCACGACGCGGTCTTTGCCGACCTTCCATACCGCTCGTTGCTGCCTCGTGGCGTTGACGGTCTGCTGGTAACCGGCCTGGCTATCAGCGGTCACCGTGATGCCATGCCGATCCTGCGCATGCAGCCCGACGTACAAAACCACGGCTACGCCGCCGGCGTGGCAGCCGCCATGGCCGCCGAAAGCAAGAAGTCCCTGCGGGATATTGACATCAAGGCCCTGCAGCGGCATTTGGTCGCCATCGGCAATGTTCCGGAACGGGTGCTGACGGATGTGGACAGCTATCCGCTGCCGCAGGCGACGCTTGCCGCCGCCGTCGAACAGCTCGATGACGACTGGCGCCGATTGAGCGTCGTGCTGGCTGCCCCCGAGCGGGCGTTGCCGCTCTTGCGCGATGCCTGGCGCAGCGCCGAATTGCCGGAACAGAAGCTGCGCTACGCGCACATGCTGGGCATGCTCGGCGACGGCACCGGTTTCGCCACGCTGCTGGCTGCCGTGGAGGCCGCCAAAGACTGGGATGATGGCTGGAACTACCGCGGCATGGGCCAATTCGGACCGAGTCTGTCGCTGCAAGACAGCATGATTATCGCGCTGGGGCGCATTGGCGACCGCCGTGCGCAAGATGCCATTCTCGCCAAGGCGAAGACACTCACGACCAGCCACAAATTCTCACATTTCCGGGCCGTATCGCTGGCCTTGTCCCAAGTGGGCGACCAGCGGGCGGCGGCGGTGCTGGCCGAGCTGCTCAAACAGCCCGGCATGAGCGGACACGATCAGCCAGTCGGCTCCGACCCGCGTCGCTTCGCCAAGATGGAAAATCCCGACTACCGCCGCACCGAGGAACTTCGCGAGCTGTTCCTTGCCGCCGCGCTCTTCCGCTGCGGCGATGTGGACGGCATGGGCAGGGCCATCCTCGAACGCTACGTCCGGGACGGTCGCGGCATCTATGCCCGTCACGCCAAGTATGTACTCGCAAATCCGTGAAAAGCATAGTTGGGTTCTGCTTTGCGCCGCAGACACTTAGCCATGCTTAATCCCGGCTCTCGGGCCTGGATGGGAGAACTCGCCATGAGGCAGTGCCTGGTAAAGGCACAGCGTAAGCGGTCACCGACTGATAATTGACCGGTTCAAGGGACGCTGAAACCGATGGAACGAATTGCGGCGGCGTTGGGGCGAGGACTCACGACTCATAAGGCATGATCCCATGGATTGGACAACTGAGACGCTCTGGACCGTGGGGAATGACACCTTGGACTCAGGGGACTGATTGGCCGACGCCGAGGACTCCTGAAGGCCCCTCCTGCGCGTAAGACAAGCAATCTGCGGGAATCTGCCCCAATCGGCGAAAAAACCGGCGGCGTGGCTCGGCAGCGCCGCGCAGCGGCGATGCGAGACATGC
>JAAZKQ010000763.1 GCA_012799755.1 Lentisphaerota bacterium
GCCGCCGCCAAGGGCCGTTCCTCTATATCCGCCAAACGCCAGGCGTAGCCCGCCGGCGCCGGCAGGTGCAAAGACGCCGCCACGCCCGCGCTTTCATGGCAACGCAACACAACTGTGTCCGGCTTCTCCTCGGCGAGCTTCACCCACGACACGACCACCGTCGTGTCGCTGCAATCCGGCAGCACCGGCAGAGACAACCCCGCCGCCTCGCCCGCCGGCGCCGGCTGAGACAGTCCCACGCCCACGCAGCGCAAGGGCGCATTCAACTCGTGCCCACAACGGCCCAACACCGACGCATTGGCGTCACGGGGCTCCAAACGGAAACGGAAGACGTAGTCGCCAAAGGGCGGCCGCTGCACGCTTGTCTTGCTGTCGTCTTCATTGATCTGCACGCCACCGGAGGTGCAACCGATGCCCCGGAGCATGCAGCAACTCGCCGTATTGCCATTGAAGACCCACATACGATGGTCAGCGCCGATGCTCAGGCCGCTCAGCGAATCACCGCCATCAACCCATTCGCGCGCCAGACGAATGTTGCTCACATCGGTCACGTCCATCGCCTTGAATTGGCTTGTCGGGCTGGGCGCAGCCGTTTCCGCCGGATTCGTCCGGTAATAGATGCTCTCGGGATAGCGCACCCGGCCGAAAGGCACGCCGTAGCGCCACTGCACATCTTCCGCACTCGACAGCGAAAAGCTCTGCTCAATGCGCACATAGCGGTGTTCGCGCCATTCCAGGCGATTCTCCAGCTCAATCAAGGGGCGCTCCGCCCACAGCGTCCAGCGCTGCGTGAAACGCTGGTTGTAAATGCGCCCGCTGATCTCAAGCACCGTGCTGATCGCGTCATGCACGGGCCACTCCACGCCATCAACAATCGTCGGCATCACCCGCCCGGACAAGGGCATGCTGCTGATGTAATTGCCACGCCGCTCTTCCACGCCCTGCAGCGCTGCTTGGCTGAGCAGCGACCGGTCGTGGATTTTGTCGTGAATCGCCACATCGCCGGTGATGCGGTCAACGCTGAGCTTGAAGAAGTCGTTTTCAAACTCGTCATGGCCGACCGCGCGGTTGCCGTGGCGGCGATCAAGGTCGCGGTCGTCTCGGATAAGGCCCGCCGGCGCCGGCAGAGGCGCGCGTTCCACCGCTTCAAGATAGTAGGCCCTCGCCCCTAAAGCCGGGATGTCCCGCGCGAAGAATTCCACCTCGTAGGTATCAGCAACCATATTAAGATGACGCACAAGCCGGTAGGGCACCTCCCGCCCTTCGTCGTCAATCAGCCTGACGACTCTATGCGGCGTGTTCGTGGCCCGGAAGGCGGCAAAGCTGTCGCCGTACATGGCCGTGCGCGCCCGCACCAGCTCGCTGCGACGCCAGGACAAGGAGTTGAAAATGACAATCGGGAAAGCCTTCGGTCGCGGCGCCGTCGTCCGCGCGGCAAAACGCCGGCTCAGGGCCTCGAAGCACTGCCGGGCGACGTCCCGCGCACTGGTCTTCAAGCGCAGTTTATCTTCGTCAGCCACTTCGCCGCCGATGCCATTCTGATTGTGGTCCATGCCGTCCAGCAGCCAATCCCAAGCCTGCCGCAGGCCCAGATCGAGCCGGTCGGCGCGCCCCATGAGGACATTGATGGCGCTCAGCCACTCGGCATCATGCAGCATCGCCTCTGCCTCAATATCCTGCGGCCAGAGGTCCGGCCAGCTGCTTTCGATATTCGGCCACTCGCTGGGTATCTCGCCGTAGAGCTCCTTCACCGCCACGGGCGTCGTCTTGGCAAAGAACTCCTTGAAGGTGGCATAGCGCAAAGGCCGCCGGCCCTCGGCATTCCAACTCTTGATGAACTGATAAATCTCCTCGGTCGGCGCATAGAGGTCCATGCCCCAATGCATGATCTGCGGATAGTCAACGGCATCGCAATACTCAGCGAAACGCTTGCGACCGGCCTCGCGTTGTGCCGCATCCGGGAACGGCGTCAGCATGCCACTCAGCCTGGCGTAATGCAGGGGGTAGTACGCATCCACCACCGTGCCGTCCAAGCCGTGCCAGCGCGCAAAATCCGTATGCACTGGACAGCCGCGGGACAACACCAGCACCCGCATGCCAAACTGCGCCGCCAATTGCGGCAGCTGCGGCGTCGCCCCGGGAATATCCGACATGCTCAGGATGTCCGGCCGCACGCCCAGCAACCGCTCGCACTCGTCCAAGCCGTAGAGGATATTGCGGATGGTCGTTTCACCACAGGGCAAATGAGAATAGATGATTGACCGCAGCGGCACTAACTCCAGGCGTCCCGTCTGCACATAATGCCGCAGGCGTTCGCGATCTTCGGGAAAACAACTCAGGTGATGCTCCAAAAAATTGGTTGACTCAATCATGAAGCGGAAGTCGTCGTGTGCATCAAGCAAGGACAAGGCCTGGCGAATAATATGACAGCCGCGAGAGAGGCATTCCTCACGCGTCCCCGCCCAGAAAAGGTCCAAATGCGAAAAGGGAATGATGCTGATATCCCTGTTGCTTGTCATGTGTCACGCCTCCTGAAGGCAGCTCAATGATACTATCAATAATTTCCGCTTGTGGCCGGCCGGCCCCTTTAGGGCAGCCGGGCGCCAAAGGCCCCGCCATCCGACGCGCCATGCCGTCCCGGTGAATTCGGCGCCAGGCGGTAATCGCGGTTGGCGGCGTCCATGAAGACCGGCTGGGCAATCACCGAGTTGCGGTCAAAGCCGAATTGCTGCTGGTAATCAGCAAAGTCCTCATGTTTGAAGACGCCCTTTTTCTCGAAGCGCACCAGCGGCTGTCCACCGCCATGCCAGAGATTGTAGTCCAGCAGTGGCGGCTCCTGCCAGTCGTTCCACATGCGCATGCACACTTCCGTGCTGTTCACAAAAATGTTGTCGCGAATGACAAAGTTCTTGGTCTTGGCCGGGTTGTTGTAGAACATCAGGTGGGCGCCGTTGGGATTGGGTCTATGCCCATGCGACCACACCGTCCCCGCATCCACGCAGGTGTTGTTGACAAAGATGATGTTCTCCGTGACGTCGTTATTCCAATACTCAAAGGAATAATCCGCATTCCAGATCACGTTGTTACGGTAGATGATATTCGTCTCAATGGAGCGGATCTCCTTGCCGTTGCCGCGGCCCTGATTGGTCAACGCCGCGTCATAGATTTCCCACAGGCGGTTGTTTTCCACCAAGTGCTCATCGGCATTGCCCCAGAACTCAATGCCATTGCCGAAACGCACGGGGCGGCCGTTCTTGGTGTATTGATGACCGCCGCCGATGTAATAGATATCGCAGCCGCGGATAGTAATGCGCTTGGTATCGCCGCCACCAAAACCATGGGCCGCGCCGTAGCGCACGGCAAGATTTTCGTAGAGCACATCATGCGCAGAGCCCTGATTGACGATGGTCGTGCGCAAAGCCAGTTCAATACTCTTGTTCGCCGCAGCCGGATTGCCGTCATAACGCATATACACGCACTCGTCATACGGCGAATAATAAAAATCGCCCAGCTGCTGCAAGTCATCTTCCGTCCACTTCTTCCAACCGCAGGCCCGCCCATGATCGAAGATGATATTGCCCACATCAGCCGGCAGAGGCAGGCCGCCCACGCGCCGACAACTCTCCGCGCGCAGGATCTGCAGATCAATCGTGGCGCCCTCAGGCAACATCCCGCCCACCGACATGTGCAAATGCCGTGTGACCGGAGCGGCGCCAATCGTCCGCTCAAAAACGATGTCGAAGTCCTGCCATTCTTCCCTCAAGGTCACATCCGTCCGTCCAACGGCGTAGCGGGTCCACGGCAGGCGATTCTGGCGGATATTGATGCCCGCCAGCCGCGTTTCCTTGCTGCTGCGTCCGCGCATGTGCAAGACCATGCACTCGGTGAACTCGGGCATTTCCGGCCCCCACAGCTGCACATGATTGTTGCTCACGCCACGCTTTTCCACCTGCACAGTCGCGATATTCCGTCCCTGCTCATCAGTGGCATTGCTGAAGTGCACAAGGGCGCCGCCCTCGTGATGCCGTGACCAAGGTTCCATCGCCGCATTGCTTGCCAAGGGCTGAAAGTCAGCCACCCGCGATGGCTCTGTCCGCCATATCCCCGGCCTGATTTCCTGCCAGTCGGCCGGCGCCTCCGCAGCGACGGAACCCTGCAAGATCGGCAAAGGCCCCTCGCCATACTCCGCGTAACGAACAGGCTTGCCCGGCTCGCCCGAACGCGGTACGAGCACGCCGCGCCAAAGCCCCCCGCGCTTGAATAGCACCTCATCGCCCGGCGCCAGAGTCGCGGCATTGACTCGCGTCAGCGACTGCCAAGCGCTCTCCGGCTGCAAACCGTCATTGGCGTCATTGCCGCCCGCGCTGTCAACATAATAACTGGCCGCCGAAGCCAGCAGCCCGCTCATACCCACTGTCGCTGCCACCGCCAAGACTCTCGCAATCTTCATGGTTCCACCTCGTCATTACTGTAAATCCACTATCAAAGACACCACGAACAGGACAGCATAATATACGGGCTCCGCAAACTTTCCAAAACAACCCCGAAGCCGGAATTGCGCCAAGGTGATAAGCGGTCGCCGATTGATAACAGACATTTTTTATCCGCAGATGTCGCAGATTTGCGCAGATTTTTTTTTGAGAGCAGGCTGCCTGGTGCAGGAAGGCCGGTGCGTTTGCGCTTTCCTGTCGTCTCTTTGGTTTTCAGCGCTGAAGGCGCAAAACATACCAGTGGACAGAGTGGACAGGGTGGACAGGGTGGACAGAGTGGACAGAGTGGACAGCGTGGACAGGGTGGACAGAGTGGACAGGCAGCTGTTTCCCGGCCGTTCTGCGGAACCAAGCGCGCCTGGTTTTCCCAACCGTGCTGCGGCCTTGCAGTCCGCAGCGTGACATCACCCCGCATACGAAACCCAAGCACACCCATACGTCAACCGTGCTGCAGCCTTGTGCAGCCCGCAGCGTGACATCACCCCGCAAACGCATCTCTTTGCGCCGTAGGCGCTTAACCATGCTTAACCCCAGCCTTCAGGCTGGGGTGAGAAGCTCCCCATGAGGCAGTGCCTTGTAAAGGCACAACAGTCGCCGCGCTCACAAGCCAAGCGTTTGCCCTGAGCTTTCTTAGACCGCCTCTTCGACGCTGGACCGAAATGGGATCGGTAGGGGAGCGCACGGGGAAGGCAAGACCTAACTATGCTTTTCCTCCCCCCATGCCTCTGGCATGTGCCGCCACGGCCATTACTTTAGGACGAGCAACACAACGCCAACCTCACCGGCTTCCGCCATCATAACGCCAGGAGAGGGCCCATACCATGTGGATTGACCGCGAATTCATTGACCCATTCATGCAGGAGGATCCATGCTTCTGGGTCAAGATCGAACATCTTGGGCGTTATCTCTTCGCCAAAGACAGGATCAACCAAATCAGTAATGGCACCTGCACGGTTGCGGATTTCGGTTGTGCCAACGGCTACGGCAGCGCTATCCTCGCTCAGGCAGCGCGGCAGGTTGATGCCTTCGATGTCAATGGCGACTACCTCGCTGAAGCCCGCACTCGCCACCACGCGCGCAATATCCGC
>JAAZKQ010000764.1 GCA_012799755.1 Lentisphaerota bacterium
GGGGGAGGAAAGGGCCAGATTGGCCCTTTCCTCCCCCTCGCATAACCTAACCTGCGCTTACGCCTACTCCTGTGCGCGGGCGTAGGGGCAGACCAGCACGCAGGGCTCGCAAGCTACGGGACGATACTTCTTGATGGGGTCGTGCTTCTTGAGGGCCGCAGCCAGTTTTTCAGCGTCAATCTCGCCTTCGGGTGCCTCATCCAGTACAGACCCGAGGAATTTGAAGCCGCTGTCACCGACCAGGGCATAGCGCTTGCTCCAGTCGCAGCGCTTGTTGTCTATGCGCAGGTACTCGTAGGTCTGGCCTTCGCACTGGAAGCGCAGGACTTCGCTGCCGAAGGCATCCGTCGGGCAGGCATTGGCACAGAGATCGCCGCAACTCTTGCAGAGTTCGGCCTTGGCAGCTTGCAGGGCGTCAGGCGTCAGCACGGCGTCCGTGACAATGGCGATAAAGCGCTGGCGGATACCAAAATCGCGGGTAACCACGCGTCCGGCGCGGCTGATGACGCCCAACCCGGCGGCCACGGCGGCAAAGCGATTACAGAACTGGTCTTCGATATAGCCGCGCGGGCTGGCAATGGCGCTGCCCAGGCCCATCAGATCAGCCGTCATGGCCGCCTGATAGCCCAGTTGCCGGAGCTTCTGCACGATCTTCGAAGCCATCAGGCCGCCCTGCCAACGGGTGACATAGCTCTGGAAGGCGTATGGCCCCACTGCCTCCGCCGGGGGCTTGGTGGCGAATTCCACGACCTTCTTGTGATAGCGCAGACCAATGACCAGCACCGACTTGGCATTCGGCACGTAGTCCGCCGCCGTCAAGACCTTCAGCGGCACTTCAGTGATTTGGGGGTCCCAGCCTCTGAAGGGATGGGCCTTGTCCACGGCCTTGAGGCTAATCAGTCCGTCATAGCGCGGTCTGAGCTGCTCCGCGATTGTCGCAATGCGCTCTGCCGAAGCCACACCCACCAAATCGGCGCCGACCTCCTTCGCGTAGTCTTTCAGCAGACCGGTCAGGTCGGCACCACGCCGATACGCCGTCGGCAAACAGGCATGCGATGCCGACACCGACGCCGAGAAGGGACGTTCGGGAAATTTCTTGCGCGTGAAGACGGTGTTGAAACGCCAGGCTTTGCCGGTTTCGGAGCCGAAGAGCTTGTCGCCGATTTGCCGATTGACCGGCGCAAGGCCCATCGGGTCGTAGTGCGAAGCACTGGAGGCGATGGTCATCAGTGAACGGAAACCATAGGACTCGATATTGCGAGTCAAATCGTAGGCAACCGAATCAATGTGATAATCCGCCCCACTGCAGAACGCCGCACGGGCGGCATCATCGCAGGCGGCGCCGAGCGTCGGCGGCACCGAACGCACCAGAGTAATGGCGCTTTCCGCCCCCGGCAGCATTTCGGCAATGTCAATGCCCAGCTTTTTCAGGCTGGCGGCCGATTGCACGACCACGTACTCAATGTCTTTTTTGTAGCAGTCATTGATCAGCTTGTCCGTGACGGCGCGCGCCTCGATTGTCTCGTCCCACTGAATCGGATAGCGGCGCATCGGCGTCTTCGAGTAGCTCTTGTCAAAACTGCGCACGGTGCGCGGAACGCAGAACTTCAGGCACTGGCCCATTTCGCCGGCGCGCACGCCGTGTTTCTTCACGTTTTCGACAATCACGGCCTCGGTGACTTTCTCCGGAATCTCCAAGTCGAGGTCAAGATCAAAGTGCTCGCCCCAGGCGCAACGCCAGAGATTCTTGTTGGCAAAACGGTACTCGTAATCGCCCACGCGCAGCACTTTCTCGCCATCGAGTTCTTTGGACAGGGCCAGGCTTGGGCAGTGCTTGCGGCAAAGCATGCACTTGTCACAAATCGTCCCCGGCGGAATCAGCGGGTCGGGAGCGATCGCCATATCGGTAATCACGGTCACGAAGCGGTTGCGCGCGCCATACTCGGGCGTCAGCGCCAGGCCGTTGTAGCCCATATCAGACAA
>JAAZKQ010000765.1 GCA_012799755.1 Lentisphaerota bacterium
ACGGCGCAATCATGCATTCATGCAACACACATGCTGCCCTCTGTTTCCCATGCAGAAAACCTATTGCAAAAAACAGCTTGGAACAAATCCAGAACTGTTGCCTTAATTTTTTAACGACTCCTAAGGTCGCTTATCTTTCTTCTCACTGACTACGGCATCACGGACACCTCGCGCCTATGAACCGGGGTAACCGTATTCCCCGTCATTTGCCATGGCTTTTCAGCAGCCAGACATTCAATTCGTTTTTGCACGCTTCCGTATCAATCACCCGTTCATACTCGCAGAGGTCGAATTTTTCCTGGATGGCAATGCCGCCCATGGACTCCGGATAGTTGTCCGCAATCTTCTTGAGGCGCAGGAATGCATCCCGGATTGCCGGCAGACTGTCCCGCAGTTCCTTGACCAGATCAATGGTCCGTATCCGCTGTTCCGGAACGGTGCAGTCGTAAACTTTCATTGCATCGAAAGCGGCGCGGATAAGCCGCATCAGCGGGAAGGCATTGGCAAAAGCAGGAGCAAAGTCTCCGGTAATGGCCAGGTCCTGATCATCCGGGAAGATGCGGGCGGGGTCAAGATGTTTCTGCTGCCAGTTGTCATGGCGGTATTTATCGCGCAGCTCCTTTTGCCGGAAGTCCGGAATTTCCATGGGCTGCCCTTCGGCTTCCGCGCTTCTGAGCGCCTGGATGCCGGCCAGCGTCACATCGGCGGCGGCATAGATGTCTCATGGCGCCTTTTCTCCGGTCAGAATCTGGCGGGCGAAGTAATAAAGTTCCCAGAAATCGCCGCCGCCGTGACCGGCTTTTGCCGCGAGTTCTCCCAGCGCCTCCCATTTTGCGTCAATGCTGATTAAATGAGCCGAGCCGGTGGCGCCGACCTTGAGATTGAAGCGGGGATAAAGTTCCGCCGCCGCCTTCGTGCCAAAAAGCCGCTGATTGTGGCTGTCAGCAGTCGTGCCGCCCATTAAATTGCGCACGATGCCGCCATTGCTCATGTGAATGAGCGAAGGCGCGAAGGCCCCCAGATTGGGCAAGATGCCATCTATCTTACGGCCCTTGCCGTGCACCGTGCCGATATTGAGCACATCTTGGGGAAAGGCAACGACTTTTTCAGGACGCAGGCCGGTAATAATCATCACCGGCCCCAGTGAGTGCGTGCAGTAATAGTGATAATTGAGCCAACCGCGCCAATGATGCAGCTGATTGCCGGGAACCAGCGGCTGCCCATTCGGATAACAGACACAGGGATTCGCGCCACCATGCACATATTCGTACTCCGCGTAGGTCATTTCCCCGAAAAAGCCCTCGCGGTAGAGCTTGGCCAGGTACATGTTTTCCTTGGTAAAAGGATAGTTCTCAGCCAGATTGTAGACTTTCCCGGTCGCTTCAACGGCTTCGACCAGCTCCACTCCCTGCGCGGGCGTGAAGAAAGCAGTCACTTCACTCAGCACATGTTTTCCCGCCCGCAACGCTTTGATGGCATGCTTGGCGTGATCGGGGCAATAGGTGGCAACCAGCACGGCGTCAAAATTCCGCGCCAGAAAGTCATCCTCATCACGGGTCACAAAGGCGTCCGGACAGCATGCCAGAAAGTGCTTCCAGGTATCCTCGTGAAAATCACAGCCGGCGACCACATCAATATTGAGTTCTTTGGCGGCCTTGATGAAGCTGCTGCCTCGTCCCAGCCCCCAAATGCCCAGACGAATCCGTTGCTCGGTGTCGAAAATTCCGCTCATCTTTTTGTCTCCGGCAAAATTGTTTGAGCAGGAACCTGCGCGGGTTCCTCGAAATAGTCAGGACTTTTGTCCCTCAGCGATCATTTCTCGGCCTCGCGCGCCGCAGGCTGGACGACTTTCAGGTTATCCGTGACAACGGCGTCGGCGCCGACTTCAACGGCCAGGCGCGCCTGTTCCGCGTTCTGTACGAACCACAGAGACACCCAATACCCTTTCGCCTTCAGGCCCTGCACCCATTCCTTGCAGAACGCGGGGGACCTGACGGGGATGTTGAATCCGTGCAACTCAAGCTCCTCCGCCTTCTTCAACAGCCTGGGGAGGACCTCCTCCGGCTTTATGCACAAGTCCTTCTTCTCGAAGCTGATCCTGAGACCGTCCTCCTGCCGGGGGACGGACACGTGCAGCACCCTGCGAATGTCGGGATGACGCTCCTTCATGTACTTCAAGGCGCTCACGCTGAATGTCGCCATCATCAGGCGTTCCTTGCCAATGCCGCGCTCCGCCACCAAAGCAAGCGTCTTTTCCACCAGTTTGGGGGAATAGCCCTTCGGGTCCAACCAGAGACTCATTGGCGTATCCTTGACCAAATCCAACGCCTCTTCCAGGCGAACGATCTTCTCCTTATCATAGCCGCCCTTCTCCTTGAAGGTGCACTGTTCGCAGAGTTCCTGGTAGGTATGGGAGGCTATCGTCAAATCCGTCCCCATCGTCCGTCCGGTGGTCGCATCGTGCATCAGCACCACCACCTCATCCTTGGTCAGATGCAGGTCCAGCTTAAGGATTTCCGCCTGCCGCTCAATGGCGACCTTGTATGCGGGGATGGAATGCCCGGGGGCCGAATACTGGTCACCCGCATGAGAAACATACTGCAAAGAGGCGCCACAGGCCGAAAATGCAGCCAGCGAAACAAGAATAATTGCTTTCATTTTGACTCCCATTTCATATTGACGACACATCAGCGATTCCGGCGAACCATCGCCATGATCCAGCTATGCAACAAGTCCCGTTCAGAACTCGGGCGCAGAGTGTTGTCCAGCACTTGCCGGGCTTCGGCGAGGTAGCGCTCGGAACACTCGCGCGCATAGACGTCGCTGCCGCTGCGAATGACGACATCCCGCACTGCGGCGATGTCCTCGTCAGATGCGTCGGCATTGCCGAGGATGCCGGTCAGCAAGCGGCGTTCAGCATCGCTGCATTGCGACATGGCACGGAGCATCACCATGGTGCGCTTGCCCTCGCGTATGTCCGAACCAATGGGCTTGCCGAAGCTGACTTCCTCGCCACTGAGCCCGAGCAGGTCGTCCTGTATCTGAAACGCCAGGCCGCAGAGTTGCGCGCAGCGGCCCATGGCCCGGGCGGCCGGGCTATCCTGCGGCCGTCGCTCCTCGGCAAGAGCGACGCCGGTGCTCGCGCAGAACGCCAGCAAGGCGCCGGTCTTCTGTTGCATCATGGTTATGATGTTTTCCTCACTGATCTCCTCCCAAGGGCAATGGCTGAGTTCGACATCCAGTTGCTCACCGGCCAGCAGCTCCGGCGTTAGCCAGTCGCTCATGTATCGCGTCAAGGCCAGCACCAGCTCCGGTCGTGCCGGCACGGACGCCAGCAGTGACAGCGCCCGGCCCTGCAGGAGGTCGCCGGCCAGAATGGCCAGACTCACGCCGTAGTCGGCAGCGGCGGCGTCCGTCAGCCCCCAGCGCTGACGGCCAAGCTCTGCACCCAACACATGCGCCGTCGGTTTTCCTCGGCGGAAGGCATCGTGGTCAATGATGTCATCGTGCACCAGCGTCCATGTGTGAAAGACTTCGACCGCGGCCGCCGCCGGCAGCGCCGCCCGGGCATCGCCGCCGGCCGCCGCGCAGCACAGTTGCAGCAAAGCCGGCCGCAGGCACTTGCCGGGCTGGCGCAGATAACTGTCAGCGGTGTCCCTGAGATGTTCCGGGACGCTGTTGGCACGCGCGGCCATATCCTCACGCAAAAAGGAAGCGACCTGCTCGGCGACCTGCGCCATGTAGGCTTTGAATGCCTGCTGACTGGATAGATACTGTTCCGGCAATGCCATGTTCATGTTCTCCCTGCTCGGGGCGCCTCCGGCAAGCGGCGCCCATTGATCATTGGCCGTTTTCTATTGTCTTGCAATGGAACCCAGCTTTCGTGTCTGCTATGTCGCACGCCTTCAGCGTGCACTTTATAGGGGACGCCTACCCGGGGCGTCGCGCCTTTGGGCGCTTGCCCCGGGCTGGTATGTTTTGCGCCTTCAGCGCTGAAAACCAAAGAGGCGACAGGAAAACGCCAACACACCGGCCTTCCTACACCAAGCAGCCTACTCTCAAAAAAATCTGCGCAAATCTGCGACATCTGCGGATAAAAAATGTCTGTTATCAATCGCTGAGCGCTTACCGCCTCCGGCCTCGGGTCGGCGGCGGCCCGTAGCCAAACGTAAGATAAAGGTTATGTTATAGGTCTTTTTGGTGGCGCGGCGCCACACCGATGCCTGCGGGCCGCATCCGTTCTGCGGTCTTCACAGCCACCCAATATAACTCCGGTCTCGCCGGTCGCAGACAGCCAAAGAGGCAATTGTTGCCGCGCGCCGCCGGTTCTTGTGTTCCGTGTCCAGTGTGATTCAGCAGGAGAAGAGCAGCCATGTCCGTTGATGCCACCAAGCAGGAATTGTCGGCCTTGTTAACGCCCCATCACCAAGAGCATATTCTGCGCTTCTGGGAGCAGCTCAATCCTGACGAGCGCAAGGAACTGGCTGCGCAAATCCGCGACATCAACTGGGCCCGCGTCAGCGAGTGGGGCGCCAAAGCCGCCGGCGGCGGCGAGCTCGATCTTCCCTTTGAGCAGCTGCAACCGGCGCCGTATCAGCCCTTGCTCCCGGAATCGCCCAAGGAGAGCACCTTGCAGAAGGCCAGCATCGCCCACGGCGAAACACTGTTGCGCGCCGGCAAAGTCGGCGCCTTCACAGTCGCCGGCGGCCAGGGCACGCGCCTGGGTTACGATGCACCAAAGGGAACCTTCCCCGTCACGCCCATTAGACAGAAGAGTCTCTTCCAGATCTTCGCCGAAGGCATTGCCCGCAACCAGGATAAGTACCAGACGATCATTCCCTGGTACATCATGACGAGTGCCCTCAACGACGAGGCCACCCGCAACTTTTTCAATGAGCACAACTACTTCGGCCTCAACCCGGCCAATGTCATGTTCTTCGCTCAGGGCATGCTGCCGGCGCTCGACCTCCAGGGCAAGGCCCTGCTGGCAACCCGTTCGAGCCTGGCCCTGTCCCCCAATGGCCACGGCGGCAGCTTCGTCGCGCTGCGCGATTCCGGCGCCTTGGCCGACATGGCCGCCCGCGGCATCACCACGCTCTCCTACTGGCAGGTGGACAACCCCCTGGTCCGCGTTATTGACCCGCTTTTCATCGGCATGCATGATCTCACCCAGTCCGATATGAGCAGCCGTGCCCTGATTAAACGCGAACCAATGGAAAAACTCGGACATTTCTGCCTGCTGAACAATCGCCTCATCATCGTCGAATACAGCGATATGCCCGACGCGCTGCTCCGCCAGAAAGACGACAGAGGCCGCCTGCGCTACCGCGCCGGTAGTCCGGCCATCCATGTGCTCAGCAGGCAGTTCATTGAACGCCTCACCAATGGCGAGCTGGACTTCCAGCCGCACCGCGCCCTCAAGAAAATCTCCCACATTGACGAGGCCGGCGCAATGATCGAACCCAGCGAACCCAACGCCATCAAGCTTGAATTCTTCCTGTTTGACGCCCTGCCCCTCGCCCAGCATCCGCTGGTGCTCGAAGGCGACCGCAGCGAACAGTTCGCGCCGATAAAAAACGCCGCCGGCGACGACTCGCCCCAGTCCTGCCGGGAAGCCATGCTCAAGCGCAGCGTCAACTGGCTCAGCCAGGCCGGCATCCCCTTCCCCATGGACAGCGAGGGCAAGCCCGCCGCGGTGATCGAATTATCGCCGCGCTCCTTCGTTGATGCCAAGGACATTCTGGCCGCCAAATCACGCTTGCCGGTTTTCCAGCCCGGCGGCTCCTACTACATTGACTGAGGGTGGACGACGGCGATAGTCAGCGCAGATACAGGACGGCTTCAGCCATGGCAGCAAGACGGCGGCGCAAGCGCAAAATTGGCGGCAAAGTCCGTGACGCATTGATGAACGCCGCGCTGCCGCCACTAGTCTGGATTGTCGGCTGCTGCTCAGAAAGAACCCTGCGACGCATCGCCGCTTTCGGCGTCGCTCTGGCGCGGGTCTTCTACCCCGGCGGCCTGCGCCTCATTGAAGCGAATCTGACGGTCGCCTTCCCGGAACTCACGGCGCAAGAGCGGCGGCGCCTGGCTGTTGACAACCTCCTGCACACTTTCTGGATGGGCTTGGACGTGATCAGCAACCTGAGCCACCCGGAGCGCCTCCGCTCGCGGATCGTCGCCCCGGACCCCAAATTTTACGCCAATGACAGCGACAAGCCTTTCATTTTATGCCTGCCGCATCTGGGCAACTGGGAGCTCTTTGGCCAAGCCGTGCCGCTGTTCGGCATCAAGGCGGCCGCCGTCGCCAAGGCCTTTTCCAATCGCAAACTGACCGAACTGATGTTCAAGGCTCGGCAAATCAACGGGCTGGAAATCATCCCCCATCGCGGCGCGGCCCGCGGCGTGCTCGCCGCCCTGCGCAATGGCCGTAATATCGGCCTGTTGATTGACCAGAATGTCAACCCGTCCCAAGGCGGCAT
>JAAZKQ010000766.1 GCA_012799755.1 Lentisphaerota bacterium
GATGCGAGACATGCCGCTAATAATCTGCGCCAATCTGCGTAATCTGCGGATAAAAAATGTCTGTTATATCAATCGGTGACCGATTACAAGTCCACCCCCTTTCCCTGCGTGGCGGCTGGAGAAAGGCGTTAACGGTGGTAAACTAAGGAGCGTGTTTCCCTGAGCGTGGTGTCGGCGCTGAGCGCCTGTCGCGCCATGTGTTGCAACACCCGTTTTTCAGGTTCCGAAGACGTATGTATCCCAAGCATGGAATGGACTGACAATGGCAGATTACCGCAAAGTGGCAGCATTCAAGACCGTAGCTGAATTTCGTGACTACTTGGCCGGCGAGAACATTGACATCGGCTTGGTGGACAGCGTGCCCACCGATGGCAGCGCGGCCCTGGCGCAGCCCATCAAGTGCCTCGGGCGGACGCTTGGCAACCGTTGGGCCATCCTGCCCATGGAAGGCTGGGACTGCCAGAAAGATGGCACGCCCAGCGAGTTTACCCGTCGCCGTTGGCTGCGTTTCGCCACCAGCGGCGCGAAGTTGATTTTTGGCACCGAAGCGGCGGCCGTCATGCACACTGGCCGCAGCAGTCCCAAGCAGTTGCTCGTCAGTGAGCATTCCTTGCCGACGCTAAAGGCGATCTGCGCTGAGATGCGCGCCGTTCATCGTGAGCGTTTCGGGCGCGATGACGACCTGTTGATTGGCTTGCAGTTGACCCATTCCGGCCGCTATTCCTATCCGAACGAGGCGCGCACCCGCGAATCCGTCACGGCTTATGCCCATCCGCTGCTGGATAAGAAGTTCGATAATAGCGCGGCCAATGTCGCTTCGGATGATGATTTGCGGGACGTCATCGCGCACTTTATCCGCGCGGCGGAACTGAGCGCCGAGGCCGGTTTTGACTTCGTGGACATCAAGCTCGCGCACGGCTATCTCGGCCATGAGCTGCTTAGCGCCTATGACCGGCCCGGCGAATTTGGCGGCTCCTTCGAGAACCGCACCCGCTTCTTTCGCGAGATTGCCGACGGCATCCGCGAGCGTTGCCCGGCACTGGGCATCTCAGCGCGCGTGAGTCTCTTTGACATCATGCCCTTTGAGAAGGGGCCGGACAATGTCGGCCGGCCAATGGCCTGGACCGGCGGGCGCTACCCATACGCGTTTGGCGGCGACGGCAGCGGCATGCAGATGGACCCGGATCTCAAGGAGACGGTGCAGCTCATGGAATTGCTGCGCAGCTACGGCGTGGAAATGATCTGCGCGACCATCGGCAGTCCCTACTACAATCCGCATATGCAGCGACCGGCCTATTTTCCTGTCAGTGATGGCTATCTCATGCCCGAGCATCCGCTCTACAATGTCTCGCGGCATATTCTGGCAGTGAAGCGCATCAAGGAGCTCTGCCCCTGGCTGCAAGTCGTGGGCTCCGGCTATACCTGCCTGCAAGACTTCCTGCCGCATGCCGCCGAATACGCCGTCGCGCAGGGCATCACGGATTTCGTCGGTCTCGGTCGCATGGTGCTTTCATACCCGGATTTGTGCGCGGATGTCCTTGCCGGTCGCGAGCTCGACCGCCGCCGTATCTGCCGGACTTTCGGTGACTGCACCAACGCCCCGCGCGCCGGCATGGTCTCAGGATGCTACCCGCTGGATGACTTCTACAAACAACGCCCGGAAGCCATACGCCTCAA
>JAAZKQ010000767.1 GCA_012799755.1 Lentisphaerota bacterium
AGGCCAGGCCGCCGCGACGAGCCGTGCCGACCTGAATGGAAGCGCCGCTGCTGCGGTCGCCGCCACTGAAGTTTTGCGGCAGAACGACTTCGTCCTTGCCTTCCATGACATAGCTGCAACGGCGGTTGGGCAGCTCCGTGAGTCGCCACACGCCCTTGCTCAGGGGCAGCGCCGCCATTTCGGGCTCGGCGCCGGTCGCGCTGTACACGTCGCCCAATTCGATCGTGGCGTAGGACGACGGCTTCAGCCAATACAGCGTGCCGGTGCCGCCCAGCGTGTATTCATTGCGCCGCCGACCGTGGTCGGCATCACCAAGCATGAGATTGAAGCCCAGACGCTTGGCTGCGGCAATGCCCTCGCCGATCCCGGCAAAGGGCAACTTCAGCTCAAAACTATAGCCATCCGGCAATTGTCGCGTAGCGACTTCAATGCCGCCCGGCATCGCGCCTTGAAAGTAGCCCGGTACCTTCAGCAAGGGCTGACCATCTTCGCCACCAAACAAATTGATCGCAACCACCCGGTCAAGAGCGCCAAGGCCCTCAGAATCCGAGCGTTTCGTCGCCGCCGACGCATAGATGCGCAAGTAGTCGCTATTCATGAAATCTTCAGACGTCTTGTCCTCACAGGAAATATCGTCATCCTTGACCTGACCGGCGACATAGAGATTTTCCTCGTCATGCAAAAACATCAGGCTGGCATTAAAACTCTTCAGGGTCTCCGGACTGACTGTGCCGACACTGATGTTCTGATAACCGAAAGCCACCGGCTGCGCCTGCTCCCACCACTCGCCGAGAGCGCCATCCACCTGCACCGGCCTCTGCAAACGCTGAGCGCTGAGCACCGCGCCGACGGGCTGCGCTGCGGCAGTCGCGCTGGTCACTGCCGGCCGCACAGCCGAAAAGATCGCAATGGGATGCAGCAAGGCCAGGCTGCCGTCATCAAAGCGCAAATCAACCTCGGCATGCACGGGATACAGCGCCGTCAACACCCGCGGCAAAGCCCGCCCTGTAAAGGCCTGCTCAAAGGTCCCGCCGGCGTCGAGCGTCTGCCAACCGCCGGCCGGCTGCGGCTCAACCTGCCAGTCGTCATTCATATACACTCGCAGTCGGAACGACACCGCTTCTGCACGCTGATTGCGTACCTGGACCTGAAAGACCACGCCGTCGGCCACGCTCACTTCCTCAGGCACCCGCAGTATCTCGGCCTCCACTTCCGCCTGGCGGTCCACTGGCGGATTGAATGCCCAAACGCCAAAAACACTCAGCAACAACGCCAAAAATACAATCTTCGGTTTTGTCATATCAAGACCTTTCGTTGTGAGAAAACCACGGTGAAACCATACATTCGCCGGACCTTTAGGAATATAGCCCCTGTCGCCGTTATGCGGCGCTCATACTTAAGAGTAGCACCGCAGCCGCGCCACTCAACACGGCGCCAAGCTTGCGCAGGGAAAAGCTCTCGCCCATAAAAACAACGCTAAGCATGAAAGTACCGATGAAACTCATCTGCGCAATCGGCAAAACCAGCGCCGCGTCGCCATGGCGCAAGGACGCGGCCATGAAAAAGACAATGCCGGATACCAACAAGCCGGAAAAAACACCATAGAGCAGCAACGTCCGATTACGAATGGACGCTCGGCGCTCCAGCGCAACCGCGTAGACGATGCCGCCAAAAAACCAGAACAGGCTGTTGATCACCACGACGCCATTGGCGTCAGCCCCATGCATAAAGCCGTACTTGTAACTCAAGCCCATGCCGGCGCGCAAGAGGGCCGCCAGCAACGCAAGATAAAACCCGACGGAACCTGCGCTGAAAAGATGCTCGCCGGTCGGAAAAAATGCCAATATGGCCAGCAATGCCAGCAGGATGCCCATGATTTGCATGGGCGACACGCTCTCGCCCAACCATAAAAAAGCCCCGACCACCACAAAGATCATATTCAGCCGATACAAGGTCGAACACATGCCGGCGCTTTCACGCTTCATCGCCTCCATCAACAGCAGATTCGCCGTGAGTGAAAAGGTACCCGATATCATCCCCCAAAGCACAGTCGCGCCGACCCTGCTGTCAGCCTCCCAAGGCAACCACAGCGTCAGCAAAAACCACACCAGGCCAACCAAGGCTACAAAAGCGCCGCGGCTACGAAAACGATCCGCGTACATCTTGAAAACGAGGTCATTGACCGCCGCAAACAGTAGACACAACAAGGCATAGACAATTGCCACGTTCACTCCCGCGCTTTATTGCTCAAACGAAAATACCCGGTCATCGCAGCCGAAAACAAGCACGGCGTGCCTTACGAAGCGCGCGCCACCAAAAAAAGCTTGGCAGGACAAGCCACAAGGACGCTCGGAAAACTATCCCGGCAAGGAGCCATTTGCAACCAAAAACACGAATTTGCCCGAAGGCCGATGTAAGCGGTCAGCGATTGATAATTGGCCGGTCCAAGGGACGCTGAGACCGATAGAACGAATTGCGGCGGCGTTGGG
>JAAZKQ010000768.1 GCA_012799755.1 Lentisphaerota bacterium
ATGTTCAAGCTCTACTCTCCACCCCAGCCGCGTCCGCACAGCGCTGAGTGGGAACTGCTCAGGCTGGCTTGCTGGAGCGACGAGGAATCATGCCTGGCCTTGATCGCCCTGGGCAACCAGTGCGCCTGGGGCGTCGCGCCCATGCGCCGCCTCCTCGCCGGACAAGATGCCAACTGCGCCATCCCCACGCCCATCCGCATGCTCGCCGAACCCTATGGCCGGAACGCGTCGCAACTGCCTAAACACCACTACCTTCACTATCTGGACTACGCCTACCGCAACGACCGGGAAGCCGGGCTGCTCAAACTCAGGTCAGGCAAAAATGCAACCTTCGAGCCGCTGCTGCAAAAAGCCTTGGCGGCCGACGCGGTCTATCAAACGGAAATCGCCATGTCACTCTCCCAACACCCCCGGGCCGACGTGTTTGCGGCGGCGCTCATTGACTACACCTGCCCGCGGCTGCTCTGCGACTGGCTGCAAAAATACTCCGAGGCCGAACTCGGCTTCAGCCACCAGGATATCGCCAAAATCCTGCTCCTGCGTGTACGGGCCCCCGGGCCGATCATCCAAATCCTGACCGTCCTGGAGGGGCTGCAGCCGGGATTCGCCAGAACAGCCATCGCCGAGGATGGCTGCAATCTCCTCTGGCTCGCCACCCCGCATGCCGCCGACAGAGACCAGTTCATGCCAATAAACCTCCTGGCGCCCGCCAGCCCGCAACCCAACCTGCTGCCCTTGTTCAAGTTCCTCATCGGCAAGTTGGGCGTCTCCCCATTCCAGCAAAACCAACGCGGCATCAGCTTTGCCGACTACGACCTGGTCGCCCGCGCCATTGGCCAGCGCTTCGCCCTGGTCGGCCTCAGCAATCGCGTGCCCGGCTTCCACGACCGCCGGTACTGGGGCTTCGCTCGTTCCGAAAACGACAATTCCACCCATTTTGACAGCAAAAAATCACCCCGCCCATGACGCCGGACAATAGGTGTCCGGGTTGCCATGGCATAGTGTGTACAGAGCCAACAACCGTCCCTTTCCCCTTTTTCCCGTCAACCCACAGCCACAAGGAGGCCCACCGTGAATCTTGTCCCCATGGTACTGGTCAACGACAGCCGCGGCGAACGCAGCTACGACATCTACAGTCGTCTGTTGCGCGACCGCATCGTCATGCTCAACGGCGTCATCAACGAAAACAGCGCCTCGCTGGTGATCAGCCAGCTCCTGTTCCTGCAGGCCGAAAACCCCAAGGCCGACATCCATCTCTACGTCAACTCGCCGGGCGGCGCCGTCGTTGACGGCCTGGCCATCGTTGACTGCATGGAATTGTCCCTCTGTGACATCCATACCTACGCCGTCGGCCAGTGCGCCTCCATGGGCTGCGTCATCCTCGCCGCCGGCGCCAAAGGCAAACGGCACGCCCTGCCCAGCAGCCGCATGATGCTCCACCAGGTCGCCGCCAGCACCCAGGGGCCAGTCGAAGACATGAAACGCAATGTCCTTGAGGCCGAACGCCTCAACGAATGCCTCGCTCTGAAACTCGCCGCCTGCACGGGACAGCCCCTGGAAAAAATCAAGGCGGACATGGATCGCGACTTCTTCCTCTCCGCCGCCGAAGCCGTCGAATATCACTTGGTGGACGACATTCTTGCCAAAAAACCATAAGCTCAGAAAGGAACCAATCATGACTGCCAGCAAGACACCCAACGCTTCCGCTTCCGCCACCACCGCCAACCGCAACAGAAAGGCCCCCGCCATGACCGCCAAGACCGCCCAGGCTAAAACCGCCCTGCTTGACGCCCAGGACAACGACCGCATCTTCTCCGGCGACCTGTGGTGCAAAATCCAAGCCATCGGCATGTACCGCAACCTCCTGATGCGCATCCAGGATAAAATCAATGACCGCGACTGGTGGCGCTTCCCCGCCCAAGTCCTGCGCCATACCGAGGTCGTCGAGCTCTACAACGCGCTGATCAGCCCCGCCAAACGAAGCCGCCTGGCCCAATCGGAACACTTCCGCAAACAGCCGCCAGAGCTGGACGACGGCGACTCCGCTGACGAAATTTTCGACTACCTCTACAAAAACCCGCACTACCGCCGCAAAATGATCAACCGGCTGCATGCGCTGCTCGAACAGCGCCAGGCCGAACTCCAAGACCACCTGGCCGCCGCCGCCGACACCTCGCCCCTCCACAAACGCTTCCAGGATATCCAGGAGCTCTTCGGGCTGACCGATCTGGAATGCCGGGCCATCCTCTTCCTCTTCCTGGCTGAAAGCGGCTTCTGGGACCTCGGCGATATCTTCGGCCGCGGTCGCTTCAACAATGACCTCAACCGCTTGCCAAACGTGGCCACCGCCATCGGCATCTCCGAATCGCAACTCTCCGCCATGCTCAAAGCCCGCGGCAACCTGCGCCGCTTCGGTCTGCTCGAAAGCAACGGCCTCGACCTCGACGACGACTTCAAGGACTTCCTCAACGGCCTCAGCGACACCCCGCTCTGCGACCGCTTCTACACACGCTTCTCCGGCGAAACCCTCCCCTGGGAAATGCACGGCAAACTCGCCGAAGAAGAAGGCGCGATCCTCGCCGACCTGATCAACGCCCGGCAGCCCGGACAAGGCCAGAACATCCTCCTCTACGGCCTGCCCGGAACCGGCAAAACCGCCTTCGCCCAAAGCCTCGCCGCCAAACTCGGCAAGGAACTCTACTTCATCAATCAAACCGGCGCTCCCGACCGGGGCGGACGCTCCGCAGGGCCAGGCTTCCGCTTCGCCGGACTCGAAGTCGCCAATCTCCGCCTCGACCCGGAAAAGGTCATCGTCTGCGTTGACGAATGTGACAAGATGCTCGCCAACGCCGGCATGGGCGAATTCCTCGCCCGCATGCTTGGCGTGCCCGCCGACCGCGACGCCGAGGGCAAAGGCCAGCTCAATGCCGTCCTCGACGGCCTCAAGCTCACCGTACTCTGGATCGCCAACACCCACCGCGAATCCATAGACCCATCCAGCCGACGCCGCTTTGACTACAACGTCTACTTCGACTCGCTCAGCCCCGCCGCCCGTCGCAACATCTGGGAAAACGCCCTCCAGTGCTACGGCGTCACCGGACGGCTCTCGCCGGAATTCCTGGACGCCGCCAGCCATCGCTACCAGGTCAACGCCGGCGGCATCAGCGTCGCCGTCAAAAACGCCGCCGCCGTCCTCCAAAGCCAACCGGACATTGACTTCCCCGCCACCGTCATGCTCTACCTGCGCGCGCACTGCAACATCCTGAATGTCGTTGATCACCTGGACGGCTGCAAGCCGGCC
>JAAZKQ010000769.1 GCA_012799755.1 Lentisphaerota bacterium
CCTTGCTGGTGGGCACATCACGCAGCGTGGCCGTGGAATTTTCCTTTTTACTCTCAATACCGACCATGTTTGCGGCGTCTGCCTACAGCATCTTGAAAGAAGGGGCGTCGCTGACGGCGGAGCAGTGGCTGGCTACGGCGGTGGGTTTCGTGGTGGCCTTTTTGGTGTCGTGGGCGGTCATCGCCTTCCTGATGGACTACATCCGCCGCCGGGATTTCAAAATCTTCGGTTGGTACCGCATCGTCCTGGGCTTGGTGATTATCCTGTGGTTCACGGTGCTGGACAAATGATTCAGGCGCGCGGGGCTCAGGGCCGCGGACACCGCTGGGCGAACTCGGCAGCGACATCCACGTAGAGTTCACATGCCTGCTGGAGCTGAGTCAGCTCCAGGTATTCCACTGCGCTGTGGGCCACGGCGATGTCGCCCGGGCCCATGACGACACAAGGAAAGCCCATGGCGGAGAGCTGGCCGCCGTCAGTGCAATAGGCCACGCCGCTGGGCATGTCATCCAGTCCGTGCCGGCGCAGGACTGCGCGGATGCTCAGCGGCAGCGGATGATCTGCATCGGTGTGCATCGCCGGGGAGATGTCCACCACCTGTAATTCCACCGTGAAACCCAGTGCCGCCGAGGCGCGAGCGACCATATCCGCAAAGAACTCCTCGGGCGCGGTGACGCCCGGTACCAGGCGGAAGTCACAGACCAAGCGACAAAAATCCGGCACGATGTTGTTCTTGACGCCACCGGCGATAATGCCGACGGACAGCGTGCAGCCGTCGTGGAAGACATCGTCCTTGATCTTGGCCAACTCGGGTATGGTGACCGTTTCGAGGTAGTTGAGCAGACGCCCGGCCTTGTAGATGGCGTTGTCGCCCAGTTGTGGACGCGAGCCGTGGGCGGCTTTGCCGCGGCAATGGAGCTCAATGGTGGCGTGACATTTGTGAGCGACCACCAGATGATTTTGCGTCGGTTCGCCGACGATGACGCCGTCAACCGTATAGCCCTTGAGGTCGAGCAGGGCCGCTCCCTGGCAACTGGTTTCTTCAGCGCAGGTGGCGATGTACAGCAGGTTGATTGGCGTTTTGGCCGCGACAAGTGTCTTGCAGGCGCTGAGCATGGCCGCGAGGCTGCCCTTGGTGTCGCAAGAGCCCCGACCGTAGATGCGTCCGTCGCGGATTTGCGGATCGAAGGGATCAATGGTCATGCCCGTGCTGCCGACCGTGTCCATGTGGGCATTGAAGGCCAGGGTGGGCAGGCTGTCGCTGATGTGATGCCTGGCAATCAGATTGGGACGTTTTGGCGCCAAGTACTGCCGTTCCACGCTGAAACCCAGGGCGCTCAGCTTGTCGCTCAGGTAGTTCGCCATGTCCTCTTCGTTCGCCTCCCGCAGGCCGGGGGCGCCGAGTGCCAAGGTGTTGCGGCTGTCAATGCGAATCATGTCCGATAAATAAGCGAGACTGGTTGCCAGATGCGTGTCCATAGTTCTCCTGCTGACGTAGCTGTGGAAAGATGAGGTGCCATACACTACCACGTTTCGTCGGCTTGGCAATCATGCTGAGGGGACGGACAAAAAGCGCTGTTCTCTGCTTGCAAAAGACGGTCGCGGTAGCACATTCACGGCTTGAACAATGTGGCAGTCACTATCCTAAGCATGGAGTTTTGCGATGTTTCACCTGAACAGCGCGCCGGTTGAGCCTACGCCGGCTCTACGGCGCAGCGCCGAGCGCAAGGCGACGGGCTCGGCGGTATTTGGCGCCATGGGCGATGTCACCCTGACCGACAGCGCCGTCATCATTCTTTTCGCTCAGCGGATTGGCGCCGGTGACATGTTCTCCATGTTGACGACATCCCTGATGCCGCTCTTCAATGGCTTTTGCGTGATTATCATGGCATGGCTGGCGCAGCGCCTGGGCTATCGCCGATTGATTATCCAATCCTGTATTTTAAGCGTCATTGCCTACCTCCTGATTGTCTGCACGCCGTTTTTGGGCAGTGGTTCTCTGCCGGTGGTCATGCTGATCAGCTTGATGCTGATTTTTTCCGTGCTGCACACGGCCTATGTGGCCGGGTGGTTTCCGCTGCTTGACACCTTCCTCACCCAGGAGCGGCGCGGTCCCTATTTGAGCACCATGCGTTTTTCATGGCAGCTGTCTTCCGCCACCTTTTTGTTTCTGGCCGGGCTCTTCATCGGCAAAGAGCCGCCATTGTGGAAGCTGCAAGTGGTGCTGCTGACCGGCGCGCTGCTTTTTTCCGGTCGCATCTTCTTCATTGGCGCCATACCGGATTTCGTGGTCCAGCGCCAGGACAGTTTTGGCTTTGCCGACGGGTTGCGCCGGGCTTTGGCCAACAAGCCCCTGGTGGGCTACTCGGCGTACTTGTTCATACTCAATCTGGCGGCCTACGGCACCTTGCCCTTGACGACGATCTATCTCAAGAAGCACCTGATGGCGCCTGACAACGTCATCGTGATGATTTCGGCAGTGACCCTGGTGGGCATGCTGTTGGGTTCCTTGACAGCCGGGCGGGTGATCGCGCGCTGGGGCATCAGGAACACCTTGCTGTTTATCCACATCACCTACACTTTGGTGAACTGCGCCCTGTTTTTCATCAGTGAAGGGCGACCGCTGACCTATGCGCTGGTGACGTTGTTGCTGCTGCTTTACAGCATCACGTTCGCCATGTCGTCCATTGCCACGACCTACGAGATGATGGCCTTGGCCACGCCCGGCAACAAGGCGATGGCGATGGCCTTTTGCGTGACCCTCTACTCCAGCGGTTCTGGACTGTCACGGCTCTTTTCGTCGCTCTTGCTGGGCTCGGGCCTGCTTGCGCCGACCTGGTATATCGGCAGCACGCAGGTCTGTCATTACCAGAGTCTCTTCCTGCTCTATGCCGTAGCGCTTGTCATTGCGGCCATGTTTCTGGTCATCGTGCCGGCAGTCTTCCCGCGCGGCGATTACCACTATGAAAAGCATTGAGTGCGCGGCAGCTATGATAGCTCAGGTTGCTACGGTCAGCAGTGCCAGAGGATTGCGCCGCGTCATCTGCTCAATGTCGTCCGCCGTGACGCCTCGCGCCAATAAGGCCGGTATGACCAGTTCGTGCACGACGCAAAGGCCCAATGGGTCATCATGGACGGACGCCGGCCGTGAAGCGAGACGCTGGCGACGATTGAGATGATTGGGGTAGCAGATGAAGTCGTGCGACAGCACCATGCGGTGGCCCCAGCCATCACTAATCAGCTGTGCCATGAGTTCAATGCGCTTGGGCAGACTGCCGTCATGCCGATAGATTCGATCACAGCCTACGTAGCAGCCCCTCGCCAGGAGTTCGCGGACGTAGCCGACATCACAGCTGTCCAAACAGTGCCCGATAATAATTCGCGCGGGGTCTACGCCGTGTTCATGGAAGAAGTCCATCATAAGCAGGCCATTGCGGGTGGCCGAACGCGAATGGGCAATAATCGGCAGCCCTGTGGCTTTCTGCGCAATGGCCATAATCTCCAGATAGTTGCGGTTGCTGTTGCTGATCTGTGGCGCCTCAACCGCGCATTTGAGCACGGCGGGGCGGATGCCGCTGTCGCGGATACCGCTGCGGCATTCCTCCACAAAGTACTCCGCCATGATTTCCGGCGGGACTTTCCAGAAGGCAAAGTCGTCGAGATAGTACATGCCGGTGGCGGCGATGATATTCACGCCGCTGCGGCGCGACACCTCGGCAAGCAGGGGGATGTCCCGCGCCAGATTGAGCGGCGTGGCATCAATAATACTTTGCACGCCATGGCGCTCCTTCGCTTGCCGGACTTTGCTGCCGGCCAGCTCAATTACCGCTTCGCGCTCAAACCACTTGTCGCCGAATTCACTCATCATCACCGGCGAGGAACAGATGATGTGCTCGTGCATGAGGGTGACGCCGAGAGCGTCGGCAGGAATGGGACCGGTAACGGTGTTGATGCTTGGCATGGTAGAACACAGGTTTGGATGGGTGAGTGGGCAAGTCCCGAAACAAAGAAATGACTATTGCAAGCGGCTGCTGAAAAACGAACACACTACCATACCTGGAGCCGTTGCCTTTGCAATTTGAGACGCAGGCTATGCGCCCGACTTCTAATCGGTTGTTTATTGATACTGGTCGTGTCGGCGGCTCTTTTCAGCTGGTGTGCCTTTACAAGGCACTGCCTCGTGGGGAGCAGCCCACCCCAGCCTGAAGGCTGGGGTTAAGCATGGTTGAGCGCCTACGGCGCAAAGATGCCCATTTGACGAGAGCTTGTTGACGCTGCGGGCTGGATGCCTGTTGCGCGACAGGGAGAGGACGCGCTTGGTGCAGCTTGGCACCTTGGCCGCAAAGCGGCAATGCCCTGAAAGGGCCCCACATACTAGCCCAGGGCAAGCCACGCTGAAAGCGTGCGCCGCCCTGGGTAAGCGTCCCCCAAAAATTGCACGCTGTAAGCGTGCGACATAGCAAACACAAA
>JAAZKQ010000770.1 GCA_012799755.1 Lentisphaerota bacterium
CGCAACATGGACATTATGGACACGATGGACGATGGCACATGTTGTCCACGGCTGTCTGTCTTGTCCACTTTTACCAAGATAGCGCCTGTTTCCCATCTGTGCTGCGGGCTTGCAGCCCGCAGCACAGATGGGAGCTGGACGCTGGTAGGTGATATGTCGCCGCGTGCGCCTATTTCTGTCCTGAGGCGAAGCTGCCGATGACGCGTTCGGCGCTGTCCAGGAGAAGTGCCTGCACATCGTCCGCAGCCGGATTGAAGGTGACTTTGAGGGTGTTCGACGCGGCAGAGCTACTGCCGGCAGCGGCCTTGACGGGGATGGCCAGGGCGAAACCATCAGACGTCTTTTCCAGGCTGGGGTTGCCGGGCAGGTCCTGGTCAGCACGGTATGGCCTGATGACGGTGACAAATTCGACCTGGCGTTGCGGCTGTCTGGTCTGGGCGGTGAGGTGGTATTCCACGACCTTGATGCGGGGTCTCGGCGGCGGATCGAACTTGTCGGTCTGGGTAATGGCCAAGTTGTTTGGCCAAAGCATGGCGACCTGGCAGGCCGCGCCATTGTTCTGCACGCGGATGTCTTGCTGGGAGCGGATGTCCATGGCATTGATTGCGTGTAGATAGAAGTCGAAGGTCGCTGCTTTGACTGCGTCAAGTGTATCGAAAATGACGACGGCGTCGGGCTTGTAGAAGAGAATGCGGCGCTTAAAGCTGTTGAGCCGGCCGTCATAGGCCTTGGCGGCTTCGCCGGCGACGTAGTCGAAGAGAGGCGTGCAGGCGAAGTCGGTGATTTCGCCCTGGCTTTCGGCAGAGTGCTTGGTCTGACCTTCGCCATTGACGGAAATCGAATTGACTGATTTGGTCTCCCACATCCAGTTTTTGTGATGTTCGCTGCCATAGCTGTCCCTGCGTCCGGTACGGATCAGCAGGCGTTCGCCATAGGCATTGAAGAGGAAGGCGTTGTTGGACTCATAGCCATGGCTCTGGGTGCCGAAGGGGCTGGATTTGAAGACGAGCTGGACATTGTCTTCGCCGCCGAAAAGATTGCTGTTGAGCATGGCCTGGCCGGTACCGCGGAAGCATCGCGATGAGGGCAGGTCAACTGGGGGCTTCGCCGCCACGGCGGGCATGGCGCCGCGCACGAAACCGATGTAGGTATTCTGAACCTTAGCACCGCCGATGGCGTCAACGTACCACTGCCAATAGGGGTTTTGTGCCTGGGCGGCTAAGATGCTGACGAGTGTGGCGTTCATGTTTGGCTTCTTATTCTCGACCAGGTCGCCGAAGCCGCCGTCCTTGGTACCAGGTGGTTGCAGGTACATGGGGTAGTAGCCGATACTGGCGAAGTAGGGCTTGGCAAAGGCGTTGATGCCCATGGCGCTCTTCATGATGTCCGCCCACCAGGTGAAACGATCAATATAGCTGTGCCAGTAGAGCACACCCTCGTGCCAGCCGCCGTCCGCATCCGACCAGACTGGATACACGCAGGCATAGACATTCATGGCGAACCATAGCCACTCTTCGGCCTCGGGGATTTCGCCGAGGAAAGCCAGGGCAACCTCACCGAGGAAATGCCAGGCGCGATTGGAGTGGCTTGCGTAAGGCGCCCAGAGGTGCCTGGGGAAGAGATGACGGTACATTTCCTCGCCGCGGATGCGCATAAGGTCCCGACATTCGGCGCGTTCCTCTTCGCTGAGGAGATCATAGACGTAGCTGTAGGTGCGAGCAAAGCGGGAATTGTAAGGCATGCCGGCTTCGTCATTGTAGCGATAGCCGGTGGCGCCTTTGGGGTCCCACTTGGCGCAGTCCATGAGAATACGCTTGGCGAGCTGCCCATACTCGTCCTTGCCGCCGATAAGGCGGGTGAAGGCGAGGGTGGCGGCGCCGTCGAGGGCCTTTATGGTGTAGACGCGGTTGCCCCACCAGATTCCGCGCCATTCGTCGCTGTTGCGCACCATTCCAAGTGGGTATTTTGACGGTTCCTCGGTGGGTGGCGGCTTGGCCAGCATGGCATCGCATTGCCGGCAGAGATTGTCAAAGATGGGCTTGAGGTCGGTCTGCGCACGCTGCCGCAGCTCGCCGAGCTGCTCGGGGCGGATGAAGAGGCGCGGGTGCGTGGTGGGCACGCGGCTCATGAGCTCGGCGCGGGTGGGCAGAGGCAGTATGGCGGAGTCCTCGTCAACGCTGAACGAGCGCGTGCTGCTCCAGGACGACTGCCGGCCGTCGCCCGTTCGGTAGGCGAAACGCCAGTACCAAGTGCCGCCGGGAAAACTTTGCGGCGGACAGTGGACGTTGTAGCTGAGTTCCTCCGCGTGGTATTGGCTGCTGCTGAAATCCGGCGTGGCGGAGACATCAAGGATGTAGCTGCGGGCCTTGTCTTGCGGTCGCCAGGAGAAGGCCGGCGGGTTGACTTCGCTGCGCTGACCGTCAATCGGCCGAAAGCCCCATTCGTTGGCTTGTGCCGGGGCTTCATTCACGGACGGTGGTTCGGCGCCAACAACCAAGGCGGCGCCGAGGATCAACGCGGTGGTACAGACATGACGGAAGAGGCGGCAAGCAGCGAATGTGTCGGTCATGGCGTGTCGTCTTTCGGTGCTGGTTACGCTTGGAAAAGGCGGAGTGTGCGAGGAACGACGCGAGTTGTCAGAGCCGGAAACGATGGCTAATATGCACACCGCCATGGTGTTTTTATCCGCTGATTCCGTGATGCTGGGGCGTACCGTAAGCGGTTACTTATTGATAATAGCCGTTTCCCGCCGCCTTTGCAAGGCCCCCATCTTTCGTGCCTGCCATGTCGCACGCTTATAGTGCGCAATTTTTGGGAATGCTTACCCAGGCGACGCGCGCTTTCAGCGCTTTCGCACGGCCGGGAGACGGGCGATGTGGGGTGTGCGGCTAGCGGAATCATGTCACGCTGCGGCTCCAAGCCCGCAGCACAGCCGGAAGCGATGTGCGTGAAGCGTCACCGCGTGCGCCTATTTTTGCCCTGAGGCGAAGCTGCCGATGATGCGTTCGGCGCTGTCCAGAAGGAATGCCTGCACGTCATCCGCTGCCGGATTGAAGCTGACCTTGAGGGTATTCGGCGTGGCAGAGCCACTACCGGCGATGGCCTTGACGGGGATGGTCAGGGCGAAACCGTCGGACGTCTTTTCCAGGCTGGGGTTGCCGGGCAGGTCCTGATCAGCACGGTATGGCCTGATGACGGTGACAAATTCGACCTGGCGTTGCGGCTGTCTGGTCTGGGCGGTGAGGTGGTATTCCACGACCTTGATGCGGGGTCTTGGCGGCGGGTCGAACTTGTCGGTCTGGGTAATGGCCAAGTTGCTCGGCCAAAGCATGGCGACCTGGCAGGCCGCGCCGTTGTTCTGCACGCGGATGTCCTGCTGGGAGCGGATGTCCATGGCATTGATTGCGTGCAGATAGAAATCGAAGGTCGCTGCTTTGACGGCGTCAAGTGTATCGAAAATGACTACGGCGTCGGGCTTGTAGAAGAGAATGCGGCGCTTAAAGCTGTTGAGGCGGCCGTCATAGGCCTTGGCGGCTTCGCCGACGACGTAGTCGAAGAGGGGCGTGCAGGCGAAGTCGGTGATTTCGCCTTGGCTTTGAGCGGAATGCTTGACCTGGCCTTCGCCATTGACTGAAATTGAATTGACGGATTTAGTTTCCCACATCCAGTTTTTGTGATGCTCAGTGCCATAGCTGTCCCGGCGTCCGGTACGGATCAGCAGGCGCTCGCCATAGGCATTGAAAAGGAAGGCGTTGTTGGACTCATAGCCATGGCTTTGGGTGCCGAAGGGGCTGGATTTGAAGACGAGCTGGACATTGTCTTCGCCGCCGAA
>JAAZKQ010000067.1 GCA_012799755.1 Lentisphaerota bacterium
AATTTTGTTCGTGGCCATGATGCAAATACCCTCATGTTTTACTTATTGCGAGATGAAACGCCTGCTTGCCTTTGTGGCACCAGATAGACGCACTCAACGTAATCCCTCATCCGCCCATCGGCAAAACGATCCTGACCGAGAAAGATGACCGGTCACCGATTGATAAAGTGGACATTGTGGACACTGTGGACATTGTGGACATTGTGGACATTGTGGACAGCACCTGCTTCCCGGCCGTGCTGCGGGCTACAAGCCGCAGTACAACCGGGAGTGGGGCGCTTGGCAAAGCGGATGGAAGCCGCTTCCATTCTGCCGGGAGCGGGACGCTTGGCGCCGCAGCGTGTGGAAAACAACGATCAATGGCTGAGTGATTGCGCAAAGCGCCGGCTGGCGGCCCTGGCGTGGTTGTAAAGCGTGTCGGCTGATTTATCTTGATGGTTTATCTTTTTGGTGTATTTCAGAGAATAGGACGATGCCATGATAGCACAGCTTAGCGGCAAGCTCGCCGTATGCGACCTGACGGAAGTGGTTGTTGATGTTCATGGCGTCGGCTATGCGGTGACGGTGCCCCTGAGCACCCTTGACAAGATGCCGCTGCTCGGCGAGCAGGTCACGTTGCTGATCCACACTCACGTGCGTGAAGACGCCATCGTTCTCTACGGCTTTGCCAGTAAAGAGGAACGCGCGCTGTTTCGCCTGTTGATTGAGCAGGTTAGCGGCATTGGGCCGCGTCTGGCCTTGAACGTCCTCAGCTGCATGAGCGTGGAGGGTTTTTGCAACGCCATCAGCGGCAGCGACCTGAAGGCCCTGGCCAAGATCAACGGCATCGGCAAACGCACTGCCGAACGCATGGTGGTGGAATTGCGGGACAAGGTCTCGGCGGTGGCGCCGGCAGCGGCCTTTGGTGGCGCTGCAGCTGCCGCAGCTTCACAGGGTGGCGCGTTGTCTCGTGATGCGCAGGACGCCATCGCGGCATTGAGCACGCTGGGCTTCAAGCATGACATTGCGACCAAGGTCATCCAGAAACTTTGTGAGGAAGCCGGCAAGCAATCGTTGAGTTCCGAGGCGCTGATACGCAAGGCGCTAATGGTTTTGAATTCGTGATCACAGCGGTCGTTTGGCCGGGCGTGATTCGTCAGAAATAGACAACAGACAGGCGACATGGCAACAGAACGCTTCATTACATCTGAGCTGAATGCTCGCGAGGAGAGCTTCGATGCCACGTTGCGGCCGCAGGTCTTCGCGGATTTCCCCGGCCAGGACCGGGTGAAAGAGCGCCTGCGCATCATGGTCGAGGCGTCAAAAAATCGCGACGAGGCCCTATCGCACATTCTGCTTTGCGGTCCGCCCGGACTGGGTAAGACCACCTTGGCAAACATCATCGCCAACGCCCGCGGCGCGGGCATCAAGTCCACCAGCGGACCTGTCATTGAAAAGCCCGGCGACCTCGCCGGCATGCTCACCGGTTTGAATGAGGGCGACATTCTTTTCATTGACGAGATTCACCGCCTGCCTATCCAGATCGAAGAGTATCTCTACAGCGCCATGGAGGACTTCGTCATTGACATCATGCTCGAACAGGGCGTCGGCGCTCGTTCAGTGCGGCTCAATCTACCCAAATTCTGTCTGATGGGGGCGACGACGCGCCAAGGCAAGCTGTCGGCGCCCTTGCGCTCGCGTTTCACCATGACTTGCCGCTTGGATTACTATCGCGTGGAGGAGCTCGAGAAAATCCTCACCCGCAGCGCCAGTGTGCTCGATATCGCCGCTGACAGCGCCGGCCTGCACGAGATCGCGCGGCGCAGCCGCGGCACGCCGCGCATTGCCAACAACCTCATCCGCTGGGTGCGCGACTTCGCGCAGGTGCGCCACGAATCCGTCATCACCGGTTCGGTTGCCGATCAGGCCCTGACCATGCTTGATATTGACAAGGATGGCTTGGATGAAATGGACAATCGCATTATTGAGGCCATTCTGGTCAAATTCCGCGGTCGGCCGGTAGGCCTGAAGAGTCTCTCCGTAGCCGTTGGCGAAGAGGAAGGCACCATTGAAGATGTATACGAGCCTTACCTGATTCAAGAGGGCTATCTGCTGCGGACGCCAGCCGGGCGAGTTGCCACCAGCAAGGCGGAAATGCGCTTCGGCATCAAGGGCATAGACGGCAAGGCAGAGGAAGACCCCCGCCAGCCTGAACTGTTTTGAGCAGGCCGGCAAAACTGCGCCCGACATGTTGAAAAAAGGACAATGAGCATGAAAAGCATGACAGGCTACGGTCGGGCGACAGCATCAGCCGATGGCAACCAGGTAACCGTTGAAGTATCGGCGGTCAACAGCCGCAAACAGGTAGACATGCGCTTTGCGATTCCTCGCGAACTGGGTATGCTGGAGCCCGTGTTGCGCCAGCAAATACAAGAGCGGCTGTCCCGCGGCAGTCTCCAGGTCGCGCTGAGCTATGTACTCAACCCCGCTGCCCGCAAAGAGATGGCGCAAATTGACATGGATGTGGCCTGTCACATCGCCGATAATTTGCGTGAGGTCGCCCAAAAGACCGGCATTGCCGGTGAAGTCACCCTGCAGGATATTTTGTTGGTGCCTGGCGTGGTCGTCGAGGCGACGAGTTCGCCATACGAACCCCTCAAGGAGCTCGCCGTCGCCGCCCTCAAGGACGCTCTGGCCGCGCTGGACGACATGCGCAGCCGCGAAGGGGCCAAACTACAGGAAGATTTGCTGGTACGCCGCCAAACCATGATTGAGCTGGTGGACAAAATCGCCGCGCGGGGCGACGAGGCTCTGATTCTCCAGAAACAGCGCCTGCGTGAGCGCATTGCTGTCCTTGGCGTGGAGTTGACCTTGGATGACGAGCGCCTGACCAAGGAGTTGGCCTTTTTTGCTGAGCGCGCGGATATCACCGAGGAAATCGTGCGGCTGCGCAGCCATCTCGATCAGTACGGCGAGCTGCTTGTCAGCGACAGCGACCCCGGCCGCAACCTGGATTTTCTCGGGCAGGAGATGAATCGCGAAGTCAATACCCTGGCCGCCAAAACCGCCGACCTGAGCATCTCAAACTGGGCATTGGCACTCAAAGCCGAGTTGGCACGCATCCGCGAACAAATTATGAATATCGAATAGGCGCGAGGTTCCTCAGCTCCAGGCCCGACTGCCTGGTGACAGAGAAGCTGCCGGATAAGCCTGATCAGACCGATCAGACCGATCAGACTGATCAAGCAGCGCCTGATAAGCCCGATGCGCCGGCAGAGCCAAGGTACCTAGTGGACAAGCATGAATAAAAGCGAATTATGCGCACTGTTGACTGAGCTTGGCGTGCATCCCAGTCGCAAGCTCGGACAGAATTTTTTGCTGGACCCCAATTTGCTTGACGCACTGGTGAAAAGCGCCGAGTTGCAGCCCGGTGAGCGGATTTTGGAGATCGGTCCAGGCACTGGCGTGTTGACATCGCGACTCTTGGCCGCCGGCTGTGAAGTCACAGCGGTGGAGCTTGACTGGCGCTTGGCGGCATACATTGAACGAAGCTATGGCCACCTGGCGCCGCGTTTCCGTCTGATTCAGGGCGACGCCTGCAAGCAGGATTATGACGCGTTGATGGGTGCAGAGCCCTATCGTTGCGTGGCCAACCTGCCCTACTCGTGCAGTTCGCCCTTCCTGGCGACCATGGCCTCGCTGGCCAATCCCCCCCAGGAGATGCATGTCCTCCTGCAGAAGGAAATGGCTGACCGCCTGACGGCGGCACCGCACAGTAAGGACTATGGAGTCCTGACGGTGCGACTGGCGCTGCGCTATGAGATGACGCTGATACGGACGGTGGCGCCGGAGGTGTTTTTCCCCCCACCGGAGGTGATGTCGGCCTTTGTTCGCCTGCGCTTGCGGCCGGAGCGGCCATCACCGGCGCAATGGGCGGTGGCGACCCGGCTGGCGACACTGGCCTTCAGCCAACGCCGCAAGCAGGCGCGACGGCTGCTGAGCACAGCATATCCGACTGCTGCCGTTGCCAAAGCATTTGCGACGCTTGGGCTTGCTGAAGGGGCCCGCGCAGAGGATATTACTCCCGCGCAATTTTTGCAGCTGGCCGCCGAGTTGGCGCCGGCAGGGACGCTTAAGAGCTAAAGGACTGATAACCCATGGGCCTGTTCGAAATACTCCGCTACGCGTTTTTCCAGAGTGATCTGGTTGGTCAAGCTATTGTCGTTTTGCTGTTTATGATGAGCCTCTACGCCTGGGGGCTGATGATAGACAAGGGTTTCGGTGTCTGGGCGGTAAGAAAGTCCTGCAAGAAATTCCTGCGTGTGTATGAACGAATAAAATCGCCTGTCGGCATGGGCCAACACTTGGACGAAGTAGATGGGCCGCTAAAGGAAATCGCCTCGGCGGGCATTCGGGAGCTGTTTGCGGTGTGCGACATTCATCCGGATCGGCAGAGCGCTTTTTTTCGCCACTGTCATCTGCCACGCGAACTCAATAGCGCCGAGATGGATAAGATTCGCAGCACGATGAATCGTGCCACGAACGATCAGGTGCAGATTCTCGAAGAGCGCCTGGTTCATCTCTCGACCATTGTCTCCCTGTCGCCGCTCCTGGGACTGTTCGGAACCGTCTGGGGGGTGATGGCGACCTTTATTGGCATTGCCCAGACCGGCACGCCGGAGCTGAGCGCCATCGCTCCCGGTATCAGCGGCGCCCTGCTGAGGACGGTTGCCGGCTTGGTTGTCGCCATTCCGTCACTGATGGGCAACAACGCCATCGTCAGCAGCGTCCAAGCCACCATCGCGGAAATGGACACTTTCGTCGAGGATTTCTTGGCCAGTATCCGGCTGGAAGACGCCGACAAGCCATCAGCGCGGGCCAATGTGCCGCCGCCGCAAAGCGCAGGGCTGACGATGGGCGGCATCGGCGGCGATCAGCTGCAATGATTATCAGCCTGCTGGAGCTTGCGCAGCCGGCGGGCGGCGTTGTTCAGGGACGATTTTCGGCGTCGGAACAGCCGGCTCGACAGCACTGCATTTATTTCGGCCAGTCTGTTCCGGCTCGACGATGCTGCGCTTAGCCCTCCAGGGCATAAAGATATGGAGTCAACGAAGTCATGGCAATACGACGCCCATCCCGAGTCAAGCTGAAGTCTGAAATTGACATCACGCCGTTGATGGACTTGACCTTCATGCTGTTGATTATTTTTGTGATTACCGTACCGGTGCTGGAGTACTCAACCAAGGTTGACGCCACCCCGCCCGAACTGAATAACAAGCAGGAAGAAACAGCCATCAACGAGCAATCAGTGGTCATCCACCTCACCCGCGAAGGCGAGTTGCTCTATTTCGACCAGAAGATTCAATTCAGCGAACTTGAAGCGCTGTTCAGCTCCCTGCGCGCCCAGCGTCCCAAGATGTCCCTGCTCATTCGCGCGGACGGCTCCAGGCCCTACGAAGATGTCGTCGCCATCATGCGGGCCGCCAAACACGCCAATGTCGAGACAATTTCGCTCGTTACACAAGCAGAAAAAGTAACGCCAGACAAACGGCCCTGACTACGCGTCACACGCGCACTTCGGGCGCTGCTCAGGTGGCAGCGAGAACTTCCGGCCTTAGGTTATACTCCTGACAGCGAAGGCGGGCGCGGCGGCGCTGTGGCCTGCTCGTGCCGCCTTGGCTCTGCTTTTCGACTTGTCAACGCGAAGGATTCTTGTGACGGTGTTGGACCCGATGAACAATACAATCAGAACGATAGGCGCACATGTGCTCAGCTTGGCCGTGCATGTTGGCGCTATCGGCATCCTGTTTGTCGTCGCCGTTATCAGCCCGCCAAAAAAGCTGGAAACCATCAAAGTCCAGTTAGTTAGCGCTGCGGAACTCGCTGCGGTTCCCGATGCTCCGCCAGCACCGGCAAGGCCCGAGCCGCCCGCAGCTACTCCTGAGCCGGAGCCCGAACCGCCCGCGCCTGAGCCCCCTGCGCCGGAACCACCGCCACCGCCCAAGCCCGTAGTCACGCCGCCGCCCGAGCCACCCAAAGCTCCGCCGTCCAAACCGCCCGCGCCCGAGCCGCCGAAGCCCAAGCCGGTCAAGAGCCATCGCGAGTCTTTGCGCGAACGTTTGGCGGCGGCTGAAACGAAGACCGCAGCGCCGCAGCCAACAACGCCTCGCAGTCCGGCGTCGCCTCGCCGCAGTGAAGCGGAGTTAGCTGAGTCCTTTACTCGCGGCATTCCCAAAAGCGGCACGACAGCACCCGGAACTTCGCCGGCTGCTATTGACGCGCAAAAGACGGCGGATGAGATGAATTACGCAGAGCAGGTGGTCCGACCGCTCTTTTACGCCCGCTGGCAACAACCCTCACGCGGTGAATTGCAGCAGTCTTGGCCAACGCCGGTGGAGGTGACTTTCACGGTTTTAGCCGACGGGCGTATTGCCGGTTGGAAGCTGACAAAACGTTCCAATTCCGACGCCATGAATCGTTCCGTCGAGGCGCTGATGCGACAGACGACGCAATTGACGCCTTTTTCCCAGCTAGGGATTCGTTCCGCCAGCCTGCGCATCGTCGTCAGTATGGAGTTAGGAGCTCGGATCTAATGCCTGACTGGGGATGAAGATACTTGACATCACTCGGAGCGCTTTCAACACGCTCAGCAAACAGGAGGCGATGGCATGAAGATAGACTACGGCCTGGTGATAATACTCGTGCTGGTGCTTTCCTTGGCGGCACCGCCCTTGTCGGCGCAGGAAGAGGAGTTGCCGCCGCTGCCGCGGGGCCAACAGTTGATGCGCAACGCCGGTTTTGATAATGAAGCCGGCGGCTTGGCGCTGTGGTCGCCGCGTGGCGGTGGTCTCGGTACTTTTTCGGTCATCAAGGCCAAGGAAGAAGGCGAGGTCAACAGTCTGCGCATCAAAGTGAATCAGACCTCGCCGCGCCCCTGGACCATGGAACTGCTGCAAAAGGTCGAATATGTGGTCGAAAAAGGCAGTACGGTCTATGTGAGTTTCGAGTATAAAATCACGGAGGGCTATTCGTTCAACTTCTACTGGCAACAGGAGGTGCCACCTTGGCCCAAGCTGCTGTCGCTGCATGTGACATCGCCGGTGGACAGCTGGCATGAGGTACGCATGGCAGTGCCGGTGCACCAGACCTTGCAGCCGGGACAGACGGCCTTTTCCATCCATCTTGCTGAAAACACTGGCGTGTTGGAACTGCGGCGTCTTTCAGCCGTCATGCTGCCACCCGAAGTCAACCCCGAAACGCTGACGACCAACGTCGCGCCGGTGCTGGGCGGCGATTTCTATGACAAGGATTGGCGCGCCATCCAGGAGGAGCGTTTGATCAAGGTCAGGCAAGTGCCGGTAACCGTATCCGTGCAAAAGGGCGGCAAGAAGCTGCCGGCCGCCAATGTGTCTCTGCAGC
>JAAZKQ010000771.1 GCA_012799755.1 Lentisphaerota bacterium
AAAATTGCACGCTGTAAGCGTGCGACATAGCAGACACGAAAGATGGGTTCTATTGCAAAGCAACAAAAAACGGCCAATTATCAATGACTGACCGCTCACAAAAGCTCAGCCGCAAAATTTGTTTTTTATTTTGTTTTTAAACAAAATTTGTTATACTATCTGCGAATAGCTTCCTGACACGCAGATAAACAGCTTTACATCACAGAAAGGTCACACCTATGAAAAAATGCACACTCACCTTCACCTTGATCGAACTCCTTGTCGTCATTGCGATCATCGCCATCCTGGCGGCGATGCTCCTGCCGGCCTTGAGCAAAGCCCGCGAGAAGGCTCGCTCAATCAGCTGCACGAGCAATCTCAAACAGATCGGCGTAGCCACCACCATGTACCTGGATGACAACTCCGAGACGCTGCCCAACATGTACTGGAACGGCTCTTCCTGGCAACCCCCCAACACTTACCGCGCGCAAATGGACCAATATGTCGGCGATGCCAAAACCTGGCTCTGCCCAAGCAAGCCCCTGACCTCAGCGATCACCGCCGCCAGCGCGAACTACATTTACAACGTCACCGGCCGCAATCAGACCAAGAGTTTTCCACCAACCGAATTCATTGTCTTTCTTGATGGCACCAACTCCAATGTCAGCGGCCTTGACGGCCACTCATTCATCTGGCCGAACGCCGGCAACGATAAATTGCGGATTGATTTCCGGCACAACGACATGGCCAATGTCCTCTACCTGGATGGCCACGTTGATGCTAGAAAACGGGGCTCGATCAGGCCCAAACAACTCTCGCCCAGCTTTCAACCACCTTGAGCTACCGTTGGCGTGGCGCCCGCGCTGCCAGTATATTCAGCCGGCGCGCCCCTGTGTTGAGAAAATAAAACGAGCCCCGCAACTCAACGGAGTTGCGGGGCTCTTTCAATGGTACCGGGCATCGGACTCGAACCAATGACACGTGGATTATGATTCCACTGCTCTACCAACTGAGCTAGCCCGGCAAATACGGTCGTCTGAAAAGCTTAACTACAATAGTGAAGCGCTGTCGAAAAGCAAGCCCAAGCCTGGCAATTTTGTGGTTCTTTCGATATTTTTTTCAGACCTGCTGAAAGCCATGACCTGAGCTTATGAAGAAAAGCGCAAGCATCAAATACTGAGTTTGGGCATCTTGGCCAAGACGATTTTTTCCGCTTCGAGACTCCAGAGGCCATTGTTGCGCGCACAGGCATCAGCCAACTCGGCAAAGACGGGATTGTTTTTGCCCAGCTCGGCAAAGTCAGCGATGGCGGTGAGCGGGAAATCCACATGGTTGTAGATCAGCTTCTTGCCGCCGGGGATATTGGGCAGATTCAAAGTCGTATCCTTGGCTGCGGTGAGCCCACCAACGTGAGTGATCATCATCGCCGGATTGATCTTGCCCTTGCCCATGAGGTCCAAAGCCTCGCGAATATCATCCGTTGTGCCGCCGCTGGTGCCGACAACGTGCGTGCCGGCGTAATGAACATTGTAGAAATTCATTTTGGCCGAGAAGGTCGGGTCCGTCGGGCCGGCGAAGAAGTCCAGGCAACCGCCAAAACCGAGGATGGCGTCCCCCTGCTCCACCAGTGACACTACGGGCGCCAGAACAAAGACGTCATCATAACCAGTGCCTTCAGTGATAGTCTTGAGCTTCTCCACGGCATCCGGACACTTGGTGTTGAGATAGACCAGTTCAACGCCGTTGGCCTTGGCGTCCTCAGGAGTGAGAATGGACGCGGCGCGCGCCAGCCGGGCTTCATCAATATCCGTAGCCACCAGGAGTTTCGGACGACGCGGACCGTGGACCAGGTAATCAATCAAGCCCAAGCCCATGGGACCGGCGCTGGCCAAACAAGCGCATTTGCCGCCTTCGACAATCCCCATGATGTGCTTGTAAGTCCCGGGGGGAATATGGTAATGCGCGTGGCAGGCGCCGATCAGACAGCTCATCGGTTCGCTCAAAGATGCCATGAAGAACGCATCGCCCGTGTATTTGAGCAGACAGTTCACCTCCATCACGCAGGAAGGAATGCGCACATAGGTCGCATTGCCGCCGACGGTCGGGAAAGAATAGCCGGGAGCGTCCAGAGAGCCCTTGTACATCAGCGCCGGCTGGATGCCAAAATGGTCGCCGGGCTTGAACTGATCAGCCCATTTCGCGCCGACTTCCAGTATTCGTCCCGAAAACTCGTGACCAATAATGGGCGGATTCGTCGCACAGTCCTTAGGCACGCGCTTGTGATCGGCGCCCTGCTGGGCGGCTTTGTAGCTGGACATGCAGATGGAATCACAGACGACTTCGGCAATAATACCATCATCGCCACAGGGCGGCAACTCAAAAGTCTCAAGCCGGAGATCACGCTTACCATACATACGCAATGCGGTTGTTTTCATCGCTTTATCCTCTGGTCTGGTGGATTGCCCTCAACCGCCGTTTCCGGTCGGTGAACACAAGTTGCTACATCACAACAGGACTTGTTTCCTGGAAGACAGGAAACATCTAATGTAACTCGCTTCACCGGGAGGTCAAAACAGTAGTCGGGCGGCAACCTGCGGGTGCAGCTAACCGGTCACACATTGATATTCGCAGCACAGCCGGGAGACCTGGGCTTGGGTTGTTCGGTGACTGGTGCTGTTGGCGGGGTCATGTCACGCTGCAGGCTACAAGCCCGCAGCATAGCCGGGAGAGG
>JAAZKQ010000772.1 GCA_012799755.1 Lentisphaerota bacterium
CCCGCCGCAGGCTTGGCAGCAGTATTCGCGTCGGCGTCCTTGCTGATGGCGATGGGCGTGCTCAGCCACTGGCGGCTTTTCCACTCGCCGGTATTGGTGGTGGTGTAGATGATTTCGGCGCCGGCGATGTCGGTGGGGCTGGTGACGCGCGCCTGGATACGCCGGTCGGTGTGTGAAAAGGCCGAGAAGCAGGGCAGCGGCTGGGCATTTTTGAGGATGGCGTCGGCGAAGGCGGTGATTTCTTTCGGGTCACCGGCTGGCGCATGACCGTGTGGCATGCGTGGTTTGAAATAGCGGCTGACGGGGCCCTTGGTGATGCTGGTGCTTTTCATCCACGCGGGCGGCCAGAAGAAGTTGTCGTTGGTGCCATTGCAAAAAAGCATGGGCATGCGTGCGTAGACGAGATACTGCGAGGGGTCCCAGAGCGTGCAAAGACGCATGGCTTTTTCGTTGCCCATACCGCGCAGGCGACCGAGCCAGGCCGAGCCCTCGCCCAGGAATCCGCAGCCATAGACCGGCGCGGCAAAACGGAAACGGTCGTCCACACCGGCGACAATGCAGGTCAGGTAGCCGCCCCAGGAGATGCCTGTCACGCCGATGCGGGTGGCGTCCACTTCGGGAAAAGAGCGGATAAGCGAGTGACCGAGGACGACGGCAGCGACAGCGTGGTAGCCCCAGTGGTCGGTGATGGGCTTGTCCATGTTGCCGTAATCACCCCAGCCGGGAGGACCGCTGAAGGCGTGCTTGGGCCAGGGTTTGGCATCGCTGTCGAGGGGAATAGGCAGGTGTCCACAGGTGTCCATGGCGATGGCGGCGTAGCCGCGGTCGTTCCAGAGTTTGACCCACTTGCGAAAGGCGGTGCCACCGCCGCCGTGGACGAGCACCATGGCGGGCACGGGCTGGTCGGCGGAGGCGCCGGCCGGCGCGCCGTACCAGGCGAAGACACGGGTGGGCTTGCCCTCATAGGGGAGACCGTCGTACATCAGGGGACGAATGGGGTCTTCAGCCATCGTGTTGAAGGGCTCGTCCTCAACGGCATAGGTGGCCGGCGTCTGGAAGAGCTGCGTGGTATCCCACATGCTCTGCCGGTTGCCAGTGGGCAGTGGCGGGCTGAACAGGCGCGGCTGCCGTGGCCGCAGGCGGTAGGCGTTGCTCAGGTAGCGGTTTTTATTCATGGTGTAGTACTCTTTGCACTGCGCGGCATCCCACAGTGATTTGCTCAACCGCAGATCGGCGACGAGACCGGCGTATTTTCGGAAAGCCGAGATAACCAGCGGGCGACCGGCGACGTCCAGGCTGCCGGTGAAGGTCGCGGAGAAAGAACGCTCGCTGATCAACTCGCCATTAACGTAGGTGCTGGTCTTGCACTTGGCGCGATCAACGCCAATCACCAGCGCCTGCCAGACCTTTTCCTTGATGACGGGATCTGAGGTGGTCGTCGCGTTGTGTTTTTCAGCATCGGCCATGGCGAACATGACGCGACCGTCGTCATAGATATCAAGCGTCCAGAAGTCAGCGGGCCAGCGGTCTTTGCCGAGCAGACGGCGGTATTCGCCTTGTTTAGCGGTGGCGAGGGTATCCGGACAAATCCAGACCGCGATGGTGAAATCGCCGGTGCCGAGCTGAATGGCGTCGTGGTCAGGAATGGGCACGGAATCGGCATCGCTGCCGGAGCAGTAGAGGGCGCGACCGAAATCGCCGTCGGCCCACTGCACATCGTCAACTTGAAGTCCGGCGGGAAATGGCGCGCCCGCCGGGGACAAACAGACGAAATCAGCCAGGGCGCAGCAGCCCAACAGCACGACGAACAACGCAAGAAACCGATTCCACGACATGGCAAGAGACCTTCCTATTATGTGGATGCCGGCGATATCAGGACGCGGGCGCACACAACAAAAAACGCCCAGGCATTTCTGCTCGGGCGTAAGGTGCTTTCACCATGAGGTGAATGCAAGTGTGCTACCGGGAAAAATCAATTTGCCCAGAGGCCGTGGAGGTTGCAGTATTCGCGGGCCTTGACGTTCTTGGCATCGGTGGCGAAGAATGCTTCCGGCGCCTGGCCGGGTTTGAGATACTGGCGATAGCAGAAGTCATCGCCGTAGAGCTCAATCCAGGTGATGTAGTGCTCTTCGCTCATGGGATGAGCGACGCTGCCCACGGTGACTTTCCAGCCGCCGGCGACCTTCTCGACCACGGGGACGTGCTTTTCGGTCTTGGAATCGGCGGTCTTGGCTTGGAGTTGGGACAAGTCCTTGCCCTTGCTGCTGAGGCAGCAGAGCTCGCCGCTGATGACTTCAACCAGACTGCCACATTCGGCCTTGAAAATAGTGTTGGGGCTTCTCATGCTGTTTTTCTCCTTCTGATGGGGGATGTGCTTGTTTCTTCTCTTCACGCGGCGGAATGCCGCTAAAATCATTTAGCAGCTTAGAGCGCTACCGCTGATGATGCAGTTTATCCTTATGCTGCCTTCCGGACTTACCTTCTGTGCTGCACTAAATAATAATTATTACTATCTGTTAAACAACAGTGCGCCGCTAGAGTTTCAGCGACACAGAAAAAAAATGTGGGCGCTTGCCTCATGGCGCGAGCGACGCCTCGGGGGTGATGCCCTTGATGGCTTGGTACTGCCGGCGTTTGCGCACATACCAGGCTTTGAGCAGCCAGAGCCAGCAGCCCAAGGTAACCAAGACGCAAAGGTGCGCGAAGAGTGGCCCCTGGCGGGTGAAGAAGGTCGTCCCCCAGTCGTCGCTGACGGGCACCTCGTAAAGCTGCGAACCACGGGTGAAATCGGCGCCGGTCTGCGGGTCGCGGAGTTGGCCGAGAATGCGCCCGTTGGGGGTGATGAGGCAGCTGTGACTGTTGTTGCCCGAGCGCAGGAGGGGCCGGCGATTCTCAATGGCGCGGAAAACCACGTGGCTGAGGTGCTGTTCGGCGCCGCTGCTCTCGTTGTACCATGAGTCGTTGGTGATGGTCATGAGCATGTTGGCGCCGCGGCGGGTGAACTCGCGGCTGAGGTAGGGAAAGACGTCCTCAAAACAGATATTGACGCCGGCTTTGGCGCCGCGTGGGAGCTGGAAGACGTGGTAGGCCAGACCGGGCGTGAGGTCGCGTCCCATGCCGATCAAGTCACGCAGCCAAGGCAACTGGTCGCCGAAGGGCGTGAACTCGCCGAAGGGCACGCGGTGCACCTTGTCGTAGTACTCGGTGATGACATCGCCGGGCGTGAGCAGGAACGCGCAGTTGAAGAGCAGCGGGTCGTTCTTGTCCAAGGGATTTTCGCGGAATTGGGTGGCGCCGACGAGCATGGGAAGATTGATGTCTTCCAGGAGACGCTGCCGGGCATAGCGATAGGGCGGATAGTCCAAGGTGGCCGGCACGGCACATTCAGGCCAAAGGATTAAATCGGGCACTATCTCGCTGTTCGCCACGCCCTTGCGGGTTTCGGCAACATAGGCTTGGAGAGCATCCCGGCATTGCTCTTCGGTCCAGAAACGGCATTGGGGGAGATTGCCTTGGACGGCGAGGACGTGGATCTTCGGCGTGTCGGCATCGGGCAAAGCTTCGGGGCGCGTGCCCAACCAGCTGAGCGGCAGGGTCAGCGTCATAGCCATGACGAGATGCCAGGGCATGCCGCGTTTCTCGTCAGCGCCCAGCCAGTGACGGATGACGTATGCGCCCTCCCCCGCCAGTACGCCGTTGATAAGCACGATAAGGAAGCTCAATCCGTGCACGCCGGTGAACTCGGCCAGCTGGATGATGCCATAGCGCCGATACTGGCTGATGCCCAGTTCGTTCCAAGGTATGCCCGTCAGCAGCCAGCCGCGCAGCCATTCGCAGGACACCCAAACGCAAGCCGACAACACAGCCAGCAAAGCGATCTGCCAGGGCCGCCTGAGCAACAGCAGACCGGCGCCGGGCAGCTGCCGTTCTTTGTCTCTCGCGCTTTTGCAATGCCACATGAGGGCGCTGAAGAAGACATACCAAGCCATGGGGAACAACGCGCACCAGATGGCCAGCAGAAAACCGGCGCCGAAGCCGACTTGGTTCAACCAGAACAGCGACCAGGCAAAATAGACGTAGCCAAAAAGATAACCGACCGCAAAACGCTCAGCCCAGTGTCGTGGTTGCGGAACCAGCAATAGCGACAGCAAGGCAAACCAGGCCAAGAAGTCTAAACGCGCCGGTGGATAAGCCAGGCCCAGGAACAGACCGCTAAGCAAGGCCGCCACCACCCGCAACAGCAGGAAGCTGCGGCCAGCCGGCGCCAAATTCGCCGACGGCGGTACGTCGTTCACGCTTGCGGACGCTTGTGGCGGTGCAGTGGTGACAATATGATCTCTGGTCATGCCTTCCCGGTGCTGTCATAACGCTCATTACACAACTACGCAGTCCGCTAATGTACCCGCACAAGAGCCCTTTGTCATTTGGCGGCAAAGGGAACGGAGACGGAGGAGTGATCAGGCGGATCGGACGGATCGGACGGATCAGGCAGATCAGGCGGATCAGGCGGATCAACAGACGGATCGGACGGATCGGACGGATCAGGCGGATCCAGCGGCGCGATCAGGCGGATCGGACGGATCAGGCGGATCCAGCGGCGCGATCAGGCGGATCGGACGGATCAGGCGGATCCAGCG
>JAAZKQ010000773.1 GCA_012799755.1 Lentisphaerota bacterium
CACTGAGGTCCGGGCCGTTGTCCACTTCTTCCAGACAGTAGACGATGGGACCGCGCTGGAGGGCGACCCGGCCGGCGTTATGACGGACGGACGGGTGGGCGTAGATGCGTTCCGGCATCATGGTCAGATTCAGCTCGATCTTGTCGCCGTCCTGCCATTGGCGGCGGATGACGGCGTAACCGCGCTCGTTGATTGCGGCGATGTCGAGGCTTTTGCCGTTGACCTTGAGGGTGGCTTGGCGGCACCAGTCGGGAATGCGCAGCGCCAGCGCGAAGGCGCCGGGTTGGGCGGGATGGACGCTGATGGCGATGTCGCCATCCCAGGGATAGTTGGTTTTTTGGCTGAGGCGGACCTCGCTGCCGGTGACCGTGAAAGTCGCGTCGCAGCCGGCATAGCAGTGAGCCCAAATGGCTTCGTCGTTGCTGGTGTAGAAGTAGCTGCCGATGGAGGCGAGTATGCGGGCGATGTTGGGCGGGCAGCAGGCGCAGCCGAACCACTCCTGGCGCCGCGGTGATTTTTGCCCGCTGAACTTGTGATATTCCGGATGACTGGCCAGGAGATTGTCGTAGAAGAAGTGGCGGCCGTCCAGCGACACGCCGCTGATGACGCCGTTGTAGAGCGCGCGTTCCATGACGTCGGCATAGCGGCTGTCGGGCTCGCATTCGAGCATGTTGCGGGCGAAGAAGACGAGGGCGATAGCCGCGCAGGTTTCGGCGTAGGCGTCTTCATTGGGCAGATCGTAGTCGAAGGTGAAACGCTCGGCGAAGCGGGTCGAACCGACACCGCCGGTGATGTACATGCGCCGCGTGGTGATGTTGTCCCAGAGACGTCGGCAAGCATCCAGCAGGGACTGATCGCCGCAGGCTTTGGCGACGCTGGCCATGCCTGCATACAGATAGCAGGCGCGGACGGAGTGCCCCTCGGCGGTAACTTGTTCGCGGACGGGCAAATGCGCCTGGAAAACCGCGTAGGGGCCGATTTCGGCGGGGCCGTGGTTCTTGGGCGCTTCGCCGCGGGCCCGGCGTTCCTGGTCGTAATAGTGGGGCTGCTGACCGCGTTCATTGATGAAATATTCTGCCAGCTTCAGATAGTTGTCCTTGCCGCTGGCCTTGGCGAGCTTGACGAGCGCCAGCTCGATTTCTTCATGGCCGGGATAGCCGCGTTTCTGGCCGGGGCCGCGGCCGAAGGTCTCGGCGATGTAGTCGGCATAGCGGCACATGACATCAAGCAGCTTGCGATTGCCGGTGCCTTGGTAATAGGCGACGGCGGCTTCCATGAGGTGACCGGCGCAGTAAAGTTCATGGGCGTTTTCGAGGTTGCTCCAGCGCTTTTCAGGCTCGACAATGGTGAAGTGGACATTGAGATAGCCGTCGGGCTGCTGGGCTGCGGCCATCCAATCAATGACTTCATCGCAGAGGGCTTGCAGCTTGGGGTCAGGGAATTGCGCGAGGCTGTAGCCGACAGCTTCGATCCATTTGGCTACGTCGGAGTCCCAGAAAATGTGGGGCGGATTGGGCCGGCCGGGTTTCCACTCCAGTTTCCAAGCATCAAGCCGACCGGTTTTTTTGCATTGGTCGTATTCGATGGGGAGAGTAACTTCGCGGTTGACTCGCTGCTTTTCCTGCCAGAAGCCACCGGTGATGGTGACGGCGGTGACGGCGGGGGCGGCGCTGTGGGTGCTGGCGGGCTTTTTCATCGGCGGCGGCTTTCTGGTTGGGGTGGGAACCAAGGGCGGCTGAGTAGATGGAGCTAAGAGAATCCGGTCCAAGTACTATATACGCGGCGGGCGTAGAAAATGACCCTGAGGATGTTTTTTGCCGACCTAAACGTGCCGCCGACGCAACCGGTCACTCGTTGATAACAGCCATTTTTTGCTGCCTTTGGTTTTCAGCGCCGAAGGCGCGGCCTAAGATAGCCCAGGGCAAGCGCCCGCAGGGCGCGCCGCCCTGGGAAAGCCCCCCCACCCGGAAAGAGCCCTGTAAGGGCGACCAAAAAACCATCGTAATAGGGCGCAAGGCGTAAAATAGGGAAGAGCAATGGAACACGAATAATAACGTCGCTCCACCCAGGGCGACGCATCACCTTCGGCGTCGCTTTGCCCTGGGCTATCATGGCTCGCGCTTTCAGCGCTCAAATGTCAAGGAGAAGATGTTTTGGCGGCAGGGCGGTCAGAATGACCGCAGGAACAGAGTTATCAATCACTGATCGCTTACACTGCCGGCGGCGGGTGGTGAAATCGCCTGTTGCAAAAGACGCAAAAGTCATTACAATAGCTTCTCAGAAGCGCCCGGCGCGGTGCTGGCGCAGGCATGGGTTTTACATCTGGGAGATTGACGAGATGAGAAAACGCAGTGTTGTTGCTCCTGACTGGTGGGATTACACGACGATTAGTGACGACTTGGTTGCCGATGTGGTGAAGCTGACGGTGCGCGACATGGAACAGCTGTCCCGGCCTGGCTTCAAGGTGGTGATGTACGACACCCTTGAAGAGTTCTATCTGGCGGAAGCCTTGGAGTATATTGATGCTTGGCAGCAATCAACGCCGGACAATCCCTGCGGCATTTGCGGCCCCATCGGGCCGACGGAGCAGCTGCCGCTGGTGGCGCGTATTGTCAACGCCATGGGCATCAATCTCAAGCGGCTGGACGCCCATTTCTGGGGGATGGATGAATGGGTGGAAAATGGCGTGGCCGTGAGCACGGATCACCCGATGTCCTTTTCACGTTGTGTCAAGGCGATGTGCTTTGACCGTATCCGGCCCGAACTGCGCATGCCGGAAACGAATATGCATTTCCCCACCGCTGATCTGTCCGTCTATAGCAAGAGCTTTGACAGTGTCCGCTGCCGGCTGATGCAGGGCGGCCAGGGCGATGCCAAGCACTGGGCCTTCAATGACCCGGTGAGGCGCAGCGGCGCCTATGCGGAGCGGCCGCCGACATCGGAGGAGTACCGGCAGCTGGGCACTCGTATCGTTGAACTCCATCCCATGACAGTCATGCAGAACGCCCGGACCTCCGGCGGCGGCAATATCTCGCTGGTGCCGACCGTGGCGGCGACAGTGGGGCCGAAGGAGACCTGGAAGTGCGACAAGGTGTCCATCTGGCAGGCCGGCTGTCACGACAATGCCTTCGGCATGCGTCTGACCACGTTCATGATCAGTAAGCGCCTGGCGGATTCGGCCGTGCCCATGAGCCTGTTGGCAGATCATCCCAATGTCCAGTTCAACTTCTATCGTCCGGGTATTGGCCCCTGCGCCGTGGAGATGCACTAATGAGCGAAAAGCCACGAGTTCTTGCCTTGGTGGCCCATCCCGATGACATCGAGTTCATGTTTGCCGGCACCATGTTGATGCTGCAGGCGCGTGGCTGGGAAATGCACTACATGACCATCGCCAATGGCAGTTGCGGCACGGCGGTGGACGATGTGGAGACCATCGTCGCCAAACGGCGGGCAGAAAGTCAGGCTGCCTGCAAGCTGGCCGGCGCCGTCTGGCATCCGGCGGTGTGCAACGACTTGGAAGTGTTCCACAGTTGGGATGTCATCAGTCAAGTCCTCAGTGTGGTTCGCGAAGTCCGTCCGCAGATTGTGTTGACACAGTCTACGGACGACTATATGGAGGACCACATCAATAGCTGTCGCGTTGCCGTGACGGCGGCTTTCTGCCGCGGCATGCGCAACGCCCAGTGTCGTCCGCCACGTCCGCCCATCCAGGATGACGTGGCGGTCTATCATGCGATTCCGCACGGTTTGATGGACCCGTTTCGACGCCATATTGAGCCGGAATTCTTCGTCAATATCGCGCCGGTCATGCAGATGAAATGGGATATGCTCAGTTGCCACAGCTCGCAAAAAGAATGGCTGGATGTGAGCCAGGGCATGGACGCCTACCAGAAGGTCATGGTGGGCTTTGCCGAGGAACTCGGACGACGTTCCGGGCGCTTTACCCACGCCGAAGGCTGGCGTCGCCGCTCATGGTTGGGCTTCTCCGCCGAGGAAATAGACCCGCTGCGGGATGCCCTCGGTGATGAGGTCGCCATGAATCCACGCTGGCAATAGGGTCTGTTTTTATCCGCAGATTGCGCAGATTCGCGCAGATTATGGCGTCGTGTCTTGCCGCTGCGCGGCAATTCACGCCGCCGGTTTTTTTCTCACACGACGGCGCGAAGTTTTTTTATCCGCAGATTGCGCCGATTGTCGCAGATTATGGCGTCGTGTCTTGCCGCTGCGCGGCAATTCACGCCGCCGGTTTTTTTCTCACGCGACGGCGCGAAGTTTTTTTATCCGCAG
>JAAZKQ010000774.1 GCA_012799755.1 Lentisphaerota bacterium
CACGCCTTCAGCGTGCCTTGCCGGAGCGGACATCAATGGTTCTTATATGAGCTGAACGTTCGTCAATATCTATGTGGGCTTTTATGTGAAGAGCATTGGACTCAGGGACTGGTTGGCCGACGTCGGGGACTCCTGGAGGCCCCTCTTGCGCGTGAGACAAGCAATCTGCGGGAATCTGCCCCAATCGGCGAAAAAACCGGCGGCGTGACTCGGCAGCGCCGTGCGGCGGCGATGCGAGACATGCCGCTAATAATCTGCGCCAATCTGCGTAATCTGCGGATAAAAAATGTCTGTTATCAATGGGTGACCGCTTACCAATTCCCTGGTCCATTGTCGTGTCAGGGCTTGCGGATTCATGTCCGAACGCTATAGTAAAAAATCTTTTTTGTTCCCAAACCATAGCTCTCCGGCTTCGTCGGCGAGCGCCATTCACAGACAGACGCAAGGAGATTTTTCAATGGCAATCAAGATCGGTATCAATGGATTTGGTCGTATCGGCCGGATGGTCTTCCGTTCAGCGGTGCAGAATTTTGCCAATGACGTTGAAGTCGTCGGCATCAACGACCTGCTGGAGCCGGAATACCTCGCTTACATGCTGAAGTACGACTCCGTGCATGGCCGCTTCCAAGGCGACGTGAAAGTCGAAGGCGACAAAATGATCGTCAACGGCAAGAGCATCCGCCTGACCTCCGAGATGGACCCCCAGAATCTGAAGTGGAACGAAGTCGGTGCCGAGATCATCGTCGAGTCCACCGGCTTCTTCTTGGACGACGCGACTGCTCGCAAGCACATCATGGCCGGCGCGAAGAAAGTCATCATGTCGGCACCGTCGAAGGACAGCACCCCGATGTTTGTGTACGGCGTCAATCACAAGAGCTACGCCGGCCAGGACATCATCTCCAACGCGTCCTGCACGACGAACTGCCTGGCGCCGCTCGCCAAGGTCGTCCATGACAACTTTGGCATCAAGCGCGGCCTGATGACCACGGTTCATGCCACCACCGCCACGCAGAAGACTGTTGACGGCCCGTCCAAGAAGGACTGGCGCGGCGGCCGCGGCATTCTTGAGAACATCATTCCTTCGAGCACCGGCGCCGCCAAGGCCGTCGGCAAAGTTCTGCCGGCCCTGAATGGCAAGCTGACGGGCATGTCCATGCGCGTTCCGACCTCCGACGTGTCGGTCGTTGACCTGACGGTCGAGCTTGAGAAGGGCGCCAGCTACGATGAGATTTGCGCCGCCATGAAGGCTGCCGCCGAAGGCGAGCTCAAAGGCGTTCTCGGCTACACCGAGGATTCCGTTGTCTCCACCGACTTCCGCGGCGAAGCCCGCACCTGCGTCTTTGACGCCAAGGCCGGTATCGCCCTTGACCCGACCTTCGTCAAGCTCGTGGCTTGGTACGACAATGAGTGGGGCTACTCCAACAAGGTCGTCGAAATGGCCAAGGTCATCGCCAAGAAGTAACTCTTAAAGCATCCATTTTCCTTTCTCCACCGGGCGTCGGGCAGCCGGCTGTAAAACAGTCGGCTGCCCGACGTCTTTTTTTTGCGGGAAAGATACCCGCCATGCCTGCCAAGCGTCGCTGCCCTTTCCAATAATAGCCATGCGCAGAGCGTTTTTCGCGCAAGGTGCCATGCCGATCTGTTTATGCGCCGCTCATGCTTGGCGCTGTTTTTTATGTATGAGACGAGACTGCGCGGCGGCGGAAATGGCTTGCCGGACGCGCCGCATGATTTGCCACGAGACATCATCCCATGACCCACTTTTCTCCTATCTTTCACCGCTGGCTGCTACTGGCAGCCCTGCCGACCTTGCTATGCCTCGACGTAATGCCGCCGCTGCGCGCAGCGGCGCCTGCCGGCTGGGAATCGGCGATATACTGCCGTCGGGCAGAGGGCAATTTGCGTTTCACGGCGGCCTGGGGCAGTCGCGAAGTCATCCGCTTCCTGGTGTATCACGAGGCTAGCGGTCGCAGCGTGCAGGTCGAGCTGTCGCCGACGGCACTGAACGCCGTGGAAATCACGCCTGACGGTCGTCACAGCCCGCTGGCGGCAACGTCCTACTTTGCGCCTTTGGCGGCGGACAGCGAACGAGAGGACATGCCCGTTACGATCAAATTCCGCGAAGACGACTGGTCCTTCTACCTTGATGGCGTCATCCGCGCGTCAATGGCGTCGCCCTTTCTCCTGCCGGCGGAGGTGTATAGGCCGCAGCGTTCCCGAAGCATGTCGGATGACAGCCTGCGCTTCCAGCCGGTGCCGCGGGTTGGTTTCACGTCAGATTTCATGATTGAGGAAGGCGCGCCGAATGAGTTGTATCCATGGTTGATCCAGCAGGGCGACTGGCGCATCCATACGGCACAGGCCGAAGCCGTCGCGCGACCGGAAACCAACCAGCAGCGAGCCAAAGAAGCGCCGCTGACGGCGGACAAGAGTCCGAACTTCTACTCCCTCAAAGGCGGCGGCAAAAACGAGGAAGCCGTCATCACCATGGGCTATGACTTCTTTGACAACTACCACTTCACGAGCGCCATGCAGCCCGTGAAAGGCGAGGTCGGGCTGATTTTCTACCATCGTAATGCCGTGGCGGCCAACGCCACTGACGACGCTGCGGCCGCTGACGACGCCGAGCCGGCAACGCCCGACCCCGCGCAGGCGGAGTTCTATGCCCTGACGCTGCTGTACGACAACGCGAACCCCGAGGAACGGGAAATGCGCTTATGGCGACAGCGGGACGGCGCGCGCAGCATGCTGGCGCGCGCGCGGGTGGCGCTTTATGACAATCAGTGGTATTTGCCGGGCGTGAAGGCCCACGGCAATGAGATCATCTGCTATTTGGACCGGCACGAGGTCTTTCGGGTGCGTGAGCTTCTGCCCATAGGCGGCAAGATCGGCCTCTACGCCAGGACGCCTGAGGAAACCCGTTTTGACGACGTGACCCTCGAACCCTATCTGCCCATTGATCTGCGGGACATGCCGGCCCTACGCTACAACGTCCTGCAAAACAATGGCGCTTTTAATCTCAATGGACGAGGCGGCAATGATGACGCCGTGCTGCGGGTGAACAACTCCCGCCAGGATGCCGAGTTGATCATCGGCCGCGCCCACAGCCGCAACATGGCTTTCGCCGTGACGGCGGCGCCGGCGGGCGACTGCGAACTGGCCCTGATCGCCGGTTGGCAGGGCGGCGCCGGCGGCCATTGGCGTTTTCAGTTCGAACGCGCCGGTGACAGCGTCATCACCAAGCTGCTGCGAATCAACGCCGACGGCAGCATCAGCGAAATGGATCGCCAGCGGCAGCCCGCCGACGATGCCCCCACGCGACTGATGCTCGACGCCACGGAACCGGGCATGCTGCGCTGCCTGCGCGATGGTGTGCTCCTGCATTTTGTGCAATACGAAGGCGACCTGACTGGCGCCAATGGCCTGTGGCTCATGAGCGGCGGCACGGCGGAGTTCCGTGAACTATCCTTGTCGCCAGAACGCTTCCAGTATAAGGAGCAGGAGCAGAAAAACCCGGTTTTTCGGACGGATAGTTTCATGCGGCACTGGGCGTCGCCTGAGGGCCAGTGGATTAAAGGGCCGCATGACGCACTATGGCACAAGGGCGATTTCTTCAACGACTATGCCATACGCATGCCCTGCATACCCGACAGCGAACTGAATCTGGCTGTAGCGGATAACGCCGCCAGCGGCGCCGTGCAAATTCGCATCAAGGACGGCAAGCTGTTGCTGAGCACGGCAATGGCCGGAGCTGACGAACCCGCGCTCCAGGAATTTGCCCTGGTGGCGCCGGAGGGGAAAAACATCAGTGAGCTGGACTACGAGGTCTTCCAAGAGGGACAGTGGCTGTGGATAACCGTAAACGGCAAAACAGCATTGCGGCAACGCCTGAATCAGCAGCTCAAAAAACTCGGCACTCGGGCGATGATCAAGGGCATGACACTGGCGCACTTGGCCCGCAGCCGAGTCACACGCGTCAACGTCATTGACGAATTTTTCAACGAGTCGCCGCACGCGTGGCTGGCTAACGGCGGCGACTGGCAGATTATCAATCGTTTTCAGTGCACGCCCAGCTGGTCGCACATGATTGGCGAAGCGCCCGAGGGTCTGGCGGCTTTCTGGCGGAAGCAGGTCTTTGCCGGCGATCTCACTTTGGAGTTTTATGCCGGTTCCCGCCAAGGTTACTACGATCTGGCCGGCAATCTCAACTGCACCATCATGGCGGCAGAAACCACCACCGGCAGCGGCTACACGGTCGCTTGTACGGAATGGGATCAGAATCTCTCCCAGAACTGGACAACGCTCTACAAGAACGGCAAAGCACTGGCACGCACGGATTCTTACCTGGTGCCACGCCGACGCAAGGGCATGTATCGCCGCATCCTCAACCCCCTAGTCGCCCAAGGCCGCCCCATCCATGGCGCGTGGTACTACATCAAACTGCGCAAAATCGGTGACAACTTGGAGTACTATTTCGACGACGAGCTGATCTTCAAAGAAAGTGACCCCGAGATGATCCGGGAGGGCCTGGTCGGCATCTGGACCTTCGTACACAGCATCACCCTCGCACAGATCAAAATTTCCTTCGGCAGCGAACGCCCGCGTTCCTTCCCGGTAACCATGCTGTCTGTGGACGATGTTGCGCTGACGCCTCCCAAAGCCCCCGCCGCTCCTGCGGAAGAGGCGCCGCCCACCGCTGAGGCTACACCGCCCTATCGCTGGGAGGCCACGGCGGGAGGCTTCCCGTTGGACCCGCTGGCCGGCCATTTCTGGCAGCAGCACGACAGCGTCGGCCAGAGCCAACTCACGACCTTTGCCTTGAATGCCGACGCATTGCACTACCGCAATCTCCTCGGCGGCGGCGATATGCGGATCACGGCGACTTTGCCGACGCTGCCTCTGCAAGACTTGGCCGGCTGGCGTTTCAAGATAAAGCGCACCGACGCTGCCCGTCTGAACCTGTTCTACTCAATCGGCACACTCAACGACAAGGGCGAGTATCAACCCCAGCGGCGCCTTTTCCACCAGATTAGTGGACCGGATTTCAGCAACGGCCCATGGCGCTTGAGCGGTAGCAGCGAACTCGCGCCGGTGGCCGGCGTCCTGCCTGACCGCCACCAATGGACAGAGTTGACCGCCTGGATCCCCAGTCGCTTCCGTGCTCCGGGCGAACGCGGCGAAAAACAATACGCGCGCCTGGAAGGCTTCGGTCTCCAGGAACTCGACGCCATGGCCAATGGCATCTGGGGCAATGGCCCCGGGCAGGCCTACGCCATCAGCCAGCTGCGGCCGATTTTCTATGGCGTGCCGGAACTTAAACTGCCGGAGGGCGCCAATGTAAGCTTCCGGAAGCAGCTGACGGATTTTGAGCGTCGCAACCGCAGCACCAAGCCGGAGGAGTTGACGGCTGTCCTCAAAGCCGAGAGCACTCCCGGCCTCAACAGCGTCTGGCTTGAGCTGTATCACGGTCGCCAAGCACTGGTACAGCAGCTCGAATGGATCAGCCTGCCCGATGAAGTCCCCGTGAGCTTCGCTTGGGACAGTGACGCCAAAGACGCCGTGCGTTTGAGCTGCACCGCCGACTATGTTGACAAGCGTTTCGTTGGCGCCGGCATCAGCTTCGCCGGCGAACGGCTGCGCCTGCTGCGGGAAAACGACGAGAGCCGCGTGGCCTTGCTGCCGCGCACAGCCGCCCTGCAAGAGGCCGTTGCCACCGGCAAGATCAGCTTCCTGGTGAACAGCGGCAGCAGCGAAAAGGAGTTGACACTGGCCGCCGCGCCCGGCGAACGGCTCAATGCGCCGCCGCTGCTCATGGCGGTGGAGGGCTTCAGCCCGGTATGCATGAGTTTCGAGAACGGGCCACAGGAGCCTCTGGTGTTCGCCGGTCGGCCACGCATGGCCATTGACAGCGACGACGGTAGCAACCATGTTCTGACCGTGCGCAACACCGCGCTCGGTCAAGAACTGGCGACGCCTTTCAACATGGACTTTTCCATCGCCAACTACCCGGTGGTGCAATTCCGCTATCGCGCTTGGGACATGGCGCAGATCAGCCTGGCCTTCCAGAACTACCACTATGTCCGCCTCGCGGCAAATGACTCCGACAGCGCGATAGCAGTACGCTGCGGCGATGACCTGCGCATGGACGAGCAATGGTACAGCTGGATCGGCATCGCTTCTGACGCATTCATCCGCGAGCCCTACGCCGTGAACCGCTTCATGCCCAAGGGATTCCGCTTTGCCTCCATCGGCTCGCCGGATCAAACCGGCCGCTACAG
>JAAZKQ010000068.1 GCA_012799755.1 Lentisphaerota bacterium
AAGCCCCCACCCGAAACAGCACGCTGAAGGCGTGCCACATAGCAAACACGAAGGATGATTTCCATTGCAAGGCAACAGAAAACGGCCAATTATCAATCAGTGACCGGTTACAGCATTTACAGATCAGCGCCGCCGGCAATGTCGGCCGACGTTTCGGCATTGCTTCCGCAATCTGTGCCATCGTGTACGACGCCAAGCCCGTCAGTAACAGCCAGCGGGCCTTCTTTCTCAATCTGCCGGAAGAGCTCCAGGAATTCCGGCATGGTCTTGACGGTGCTCATCTGGGCGCGCAGACGCCGACGGTAACCGCGGCCACAGAGGTAGCTGAGGATAATTTTGCGCCCGGCCAGGAAGGCCCTGGTTTCGCCGTAGAGTTCAACCATGCCTGTCACCTGCTGCAACAGCATGTCGCAAAGTTCAGCGTGGGTGGGCACAGCAGGAATACCTTGGATGAGCTCGCGAAACAGCCAAGGGTTGCCGATGGCGCCACGAGCGACCATCAGGCGCTCACAGCCGCTGCCGGCGGCCAGCGCGTCGGCGTCAGCAGCGGTAAAGATGCCGCCGTTGGCCGTAACGGGTATGCGCAGGGCCTCGCGGACGGCCTTGATGACGTCCATCGCCACCGGCCCCGCATAGATGCGCTGCGGCAGCCGACCGTGCAAAGTCAGACCGTCAATCCCGCAGGCTTGCAGGGCCAAACAGAAACGCACGGTGGGCTCGGGGTCGTTTTCGCAGAGAATACGCGTTTTGACTGTCAGGGGCTTTTTCACCACGTCCCGCAGAGCACGCACACAGTCCAGAGCAAGTTCTCTTGTCTTCAGCAACGCCGCCCCGGCATGACGCTGTATCACCTTGCGGACAGGACAGCCCATATTGAAGTCCAAGCCATCAAAGGGCAGCTCATTGAGGATGCCGGCGGCCTGGCGCAAGTCGTCCAAGCGGCAGCCCATCAGCTGCACGGCAAGCCACGGCTCATCGTCGCCGCGGACCAGTATTTCCTGGTTTTCGCTGTGGTGATGCAGCAACGCGCCGGCATCAAGCAGAGGCGTGTGGGCGTAAACCAGGCCGAAACGGCGACAACTGCGCCGAAAGGGCAGATCGCTGTAACCCGCCAAAGGCGCCAGAAAATATGTTCGCTTGGAGCTCATGGCGTCGTTCCGTAGCCCCTCTGCCCTGCCTGAAGTGCTGAGCGAAAAAACGCCGTCAGCCCCTGGTATTGGCTGACGGCGTCGCTCATGCAATCAACTATCGGCCGCGCTCTCCACTCAGCTGCGGCGGCTGCGCAGGCGGCCTTTTTCCATGAAGCCATCATAATGGCGGGACAAGAGGTAGCCCTCGATTTGTCGCATGGTGTCCAGCGACACGCCGACAATGATCAGCAGACTGGTGCCGCCGAAGAACTGGGCAATGGTGCCGGGGATTTGCATGGCATTGCTGAGTATCATCGGGAAGATGGCCAATGCAGTCAGGAAGATCGCGCCGGCCAAGGTGATGCGCGTCATCGCATGATCCAGAAACTCCGCCGTCGGCTGGCCGGGGCGAATACCCGGGATATAACCGCCGTGCTTCTGCAAATCGTCAGCAATCTGGATGGGATTGAACTGGTTGGCGACCCAGAAAAAGGAGAAGACCATGATCATCAGGCCGTAGAGCAGCAAATAAGGCGTGCTGCCATGGGTGAAGAAGGGCACCAGCCAAGTGAACCACGGCGAATTCGGCAGAAAACGCAACAGCATCGCCGGGAAAGACAGAATCGCGCCCGCGAAGATGATCGGCATGACGCCCGAGTAATTCACCCGCAGCGGCAGGTAACTGGTCTGGGCTGTCGTCGAACCGCCCACGCCGGCCACGCGCCGGGCATAACGCACAGGCACTTTTCGCTGGCCTTGGGTCAGCGCGATCGCGCCGGCGCAGACCAGGAAGAACATCGCCACCAGCAACAGCAGGTGGACAATCGTCAACTCGCTGCCGCCAACCGCGGCCGCGCCGAAAACCAGCGTGAAGAGGCTGAACAGAGCCTGGGGCAGACGGGCAATGATGTTCACCGTGATGATCAGGGACGCGCCATTGCCAATGCCCTTCTCAGTGATCACTTCGCCCAGCCACATGATAAACATCGAGCCGGCTGTCAGGGTAATCACCGTTGAAACAACGAAACCCACGCCCGGATTGCTCACCACGTTGATGCCGCCGGGCAGATTCACTTTCTCCGGCCGCATCATCGCCAAGGCAAACATGGTGCCCTGAATCACACAAATCACCAGGGTGACGTAACGCATAACCTGATTGTATTTCTGACGACCGCTCTCGCCTTCGCGCAGCATCCGCTCCAACTGCGGCAAAACCGGCGTCATCAATTGCAAAATGATTGACGCCGAGATGTAGGGCATAATACCCAAGGCGCCAACCGCGAAGTTCTCCATGGCGCCGCCACTGAAGAGGCTCAACATGTCAAAAACGCCGCCGGTGCCGCGATTGCTGCCGATTTGCTTGAAGAGTTCTGCCAAGGCCGCCGGATCAACGCCGGGACATGGCACATTGCTGACAAGGCGGCAAAGAGCTATCAACCCGAAAGAGATCAGCAAACGCTTTTTCAATTCCGGTATCTTGAAGCAATTCAAATAGGCTGAAATCATGTCTGATTCCTTGTCTCGTTGCGGTGTGCCCGAGCCCGTCGCCATCTCTGTCGGCGTCGGCTTGCCTGCCGCTGCCCACCGGCAGACGGACACCCATGCCCTACCCCTTCAGACCATCAAGAAGCTGGTGCGTCCGTCTCGGCAGCCGCCTTCGCATCAACGCATTTCCCGCCGGCGCGTTCAATCTTCTCGCGCGCACTCGCGGAAAACTTGTCCGCCTTGATGATCAGGGCCTTGCTGACATCGCCATCGCCAAGGATTTTCAGCGGCAGGTCGCTCTTGCCCAGCAAACCGCTGGCCATCAGCACCTGCTTGTCAATCAGCTGATCCTTCTCAAAGTTCTCTTCAAGCACGACCAGATTGATGACGTTGTACTCAATGTGATTCGGGTTGTTGAAACCCCGCTTCGGCAGGCGCCGGATCAGAGGAATCTGGCCACCTTCGAAGTGGGGACGGCGAGAATGGCCGGAACGGGCGCCCGCTCCCTTGTCACCACGGCCGGCCGTGCGGCCATGGCCGGAGCCATCACCACGGCCAACGCGCTTGCGGCTTTGACGTGGAACTATGTTTTGCAGCTCATGAAGTTTCATTGCTATCACTATCCTCAACGTGCAGGTTGATTGCTTACAGGGCGTTGATGTCACGCTTGGCCAAAACCTCGGCGCGAGTGCGCAGTTTGCTGATCGCCGTAAAGGTGGCCTTCACAACGTTCACCGCGTTCTTCGAGCCCAGGGACTTGGCCAGGACGTCCTTGACCCCCGCCAGTTCCAAAACGTGTCGCATGCCGCCGCCGGCAATCAAGCCGGTACCTGCCGAGGCCGGTCGGAGCATCACCTGCGCCCCACCGTAACTGGCATGAACGAGGTGCGTCACGGTGCTGCCGTGCATCGGCACAGTCACCAAATGCCGGCGAGCCTGCTCGCCGCCCTTGCGGATGGCGTCGGCAACTTCGTTAGCCTTGCCAAAACCTACGCCGACCCGGCCCTTGCCATCGCCAACCACGATCAGTGCGCTGAACGAAAAGTTGCGACCGCCCTTGACCACTTTGCTGCTGCGGTTGACGGAGACAACGCGCTCCTCGAACTCGCTGTCGGCAGCAGCCATATCGGCCGCGCCCTGCTGTTCGACCTGAGGCATCTCCTCGTTATCCGCCCTGTCTTTGTATTGATCTGCCACGGAATCTTCTCCTAATCCTCTGTGATGCCGACCTTTCGCTCCTGGAACAGCCGCTCATCGCGCGCCCGTCATACCCAAGTCCAGCCGATCACCCTGATCAAAACTCCAGACCAGCCTCGCGGGCCGCATCTGCCAATGCTTTCACACAACCGTGGTAGAGAAAGCCGCCACGATCATAGACAACTTGTTTGATATCCGCCGCCAATGCCCGCTCGGCAATGCACTTGCCGATGATACTCGCACTGGCCATGTTCGCCTTCAGCTTCTGCTCACGGGCAGACGCTTCCAAGGTGGATGCAGACACGATGGTCCGCTGCGCGTCGTCATCAATAATTTGCGCATAAATGTGGCCGCCGGTACGGCAAACGCACAAGCGCGGCACGTCTGCCGTGCCTGCCAAGGTTCGGCGCAGCCGCTTATGACGGCGTTGACGCGCTTCTTTGTTACTTTGCTTGCTCATTTCTTCTTGCTCTCCCAAATTGCCAATCCGCTTTGCCGCCGCTCACTCGCGCCGCTGTCGCGGATGAGCATGCAGTCGTTTACAGCGTATTACGCGCCAACCTTCTTGCCTTCCTTCAGCGTGATCTGCTCGCCGACATAGCGCACGCCCTTGCCGTGGTAGGCATCGGGAACGCGGAAACGGCGGATCGTCGCGGCAACCTGGCCAACGAGCTGCTTGTCAATGCTTTCCAAGGTGATGTGCGTCTGATCGGGCACAGTGACCTTGACGCCATCGGGCACCGTGTACTCAATCGTGTTGGAAAAGCCAAGGCTGAGGCTCAGTTTCTGGCCTGCCAGCTGCACACGATAGCCAACGCCGGACAGCTCAAGCTCTTGCTTGAAGCCCTTGCTGGTGCCGACAATCATGGCGTTCAGCAGGCTGCGCACCAGACCGTGTTTCATCTTCAGCTCCTTGTCGTCCTCCCGTTCCCGGAGAACGTGCAGAACGGCGGCGTCCTGCTTCAAGGTAATGCCTTCCGGCAGCTGATACTTCAAGGTGCCCTTGGGACCGGTGACGCTGACATCCTGACCGGATATCTCCAGCTTTACCCCCGCCTCCAAGGTAATTGGTTTTTTGCCCATGCGTGACATGTCTGCATTCCCTATTCTGTGCGGACTCCGACTACCAGACGTAGCAGAGCAATTCGCCGCCAACTTTACGTTTCCGAGCAGCCCGGTCGCTCATCAGGCCTTCCGAGGTGGAAAGCACCGCAATGCCCAAACCGCCCAACACATGTGGGATCTCATCGCAGCCGACATAGACGCGGCAGGACGGCTTGCTGATCCGCTTGATGCCCTCAATGACCGGCACGGAGTGCTTGCCCTTGTACTTGAGGGTGATGGTGAGACTCTTCTTGTTGTTGCCAATGTCCTCGACAACGTAGTCTTCGATGTAACCCGCTTCCCGCAACGCTTCCGCCAACGCGGCGCGCATCTTCGAAGAGGGCATGCTGGCCTGCGGCAACTTCGCCGATGACGCATTGCGCACACGGGTCAGCATGTCAGAAATTGGATCGCTCATGCTCATGGTCGCTCTCCTCTTACCAGCTCGCCTTCATGACGCCTGGAATCTGCCCGTTGCTGGCTAGCTCGCGGAAGCAAATACGGCAAAGATGAAACTTGCGAATGTATGCGCGCGCACGCCCGCAACGCTCGCAACGATTGTAAGCACGCACCGAAAACTTGGGCGTCCTCTGGGATTTGACTATCAGACTTTTCCTGGCCACGTTTTTATCCCCTTCAGTTGGCAAACGGCATGCCCAGCATGCTTAACAGATCGCGAGCTTCATCATCGGTCTTCGCAGTTGTCACGATGGTGATGTCCATGCCGATCGTGTGCTTGATCTTGTCCAAATCAATTTCAGTGAACACCGACTGATCCGCCAAGCCGAAATTGTAGTTGCCCACCCCGTCGAAGGACTTGGCGGACACGCCGCGGAAGTCGCGCACACGCGGCAAGACAATGTTGATCAAACGATAGAGAAAATTGTACATGGCGCCACGACGCAGAGTGACGCTGGCGCCGACGGTCATGCCCTTGCGCAGCTTGAAGTTCGAGACGTTCTTCCGCGACTTGGTGGTGACGGGCTTTTGGCCGGTGATCATCCCCAGGGTCTCCGTCGCGGCTTGCAAGACCTCGCGGTCCTTGTCCGTGCCCACACCGGTGTTGACCACGATCTTCACCAGGCGCGGAACCTCCATGGGATTCTTGTAGCCGCGCTTCTCTTTGAGTTGCGGCGCGACATTCTGCTTGTACTGCTCATATAATGTGCTGCTAATCATTTCCAGACCTCGCGTTTAGCCTGTTTCACTTTTCCGAACGCCTGGCCCGGTAGCGTTCTTCCGCCATCACATTCGAAATGTGAATCGGGCATTCACGCTCTTCAATGCCGCCATTCGGATGTTCCTGAGAACGGCGGAGCGTCCGCTTGCGGACGGCCACACCCTCCACAATCACCCGGGACGACTTGCTGTCCACCGACAGAACCTTGCCGCTCTTGCCTTTGTCAGCACCCGTAATGACGAACACCACGTCGTTTCTCTTGATTTTTGCCTTCGTCATCACAGCACCTCCGGAGCCAACGAGACAATCTTCATGAAGTTCTTGTCACGCAACTCGCGCGCCACCGGCCCGAAAATGCGCGTGCCCCGCGGATTGCCTTCGTCATCAATAATGACCGCGGCATTGCGGTCGAAGCGGAGGAAGGAACCGTCGGAACGACGAATGTTGGCAGCAGTGCGCACGACCACCGCGCGGACCAGTTCGCCCTTCTTGATGGCGGCGTTCGGCTGGGCCTCTTTCACCGTGGCGCGAATGATGTCGCCAATGCCGGCATATTTTTTGCTTTGGCCCAACACCCGTATCGCCAGAATCTTTCGCGCGCCGGAATTGTCCGCCACATCCAATGTGCTTTCTATCTGAATCATGGTGAATGCCTCCTCAGTCAGTCACGGCGCGCTGGACAATGGACACCAGACGCCAACGTTTCATTTTGCTCAGGGGCCTGGTCTCCATGATCTGGACGACGTCGCCAACCTTGGCCTCGTTGTTCTCGTCGTGCACATAGCACTTGCTGGTGATCTTCACCACCTTGCGGTACAGTGGATGGGGCGTACGACGATCGACCTTGACCACCAAGGTCTTGTCCTGCTTGTCACTGACCACGGTCGCTGTCAGTACCTTGCGCAGGTTACGTTCCTGTTTTACTTCTTCAGCTTCAGCCATTGTCACACCTCGGTCACTTCGCCTGCTTGCGACGGGCGGTCTTCTCTGTCTCAATCCGAGCCACATCCTTGCGCAGAAGGCGGATGCGGGCGGGGTTCTCAAGCTGGCCGGTCTGGCCTTGCAGGCGGAGATTGAAAATCTCCCTCCGGCATTCTTCCGCAGAGCGGTCCAGTTCCTCTGCCGTCATTTCGCGAATGTCTTTTGCTTTCATGTCACACAACCCTGTTCTTAGCCGCCCTTGCCGTGCTTAGACGGCGGCGTGCTGTCGGGCGAGGAAACGGCAGCGGAAGGGCAATTTGCTTGCCGCTCGGGCCAACGCTTCCTTCGCTACGGTCTCCGGACAGCCGCTCAGCTCAATGATCATATTACCGGGACGAACCACGGCAACCCAGCCCTCGGGAGCGCCTTTGCCCTTGCCCATACGGGTTTCCAAAGGCTTCTTGCTGTAGGGCTTGTCGGGAAACACCCGCAGCCAGATCTGGCCGCGGCGCTGCATGTGACGGGTCGCCGCCACACGGGCCGCTTCGATCTGATTCGCCGTCAACCAACCGCGATCCAGAACTTGCAGGCCATACTCACCAAAGTCCAACTTGTTATTGCTGCTCGCGATTCCCGCGTGGGCGCCGCGCTGCACCTTTCGGTGAGCGACGCGTTTTGGCATCAGAGGCATTTTTCGTATCCTCCCAATTTTGGGGTTTGCAGATCCAGACTTTTACACCGATGAGGCCGGCCAAGGTGTGGGCCTCGGAAAAACCATAATCAATATTGGCCCGGAGAGTATGCAGCGGCACCTTGCCGTCCTTGTACTGCTCCGTCCGCGCCAATTCGGCGCCGTTCAAACGGCCCGAGCAGCGGATCCTGATGCCCTCGGCGCCAAGCTGCATGGCGGTCTGAATGGCCCGCTTCATGGCCCGACGGAAAGCAATGCGCTTCACCAGCTGCTGCGCCACGCTCTCGGCAACCAACTGCGCGTCAACTTCGGGCTGACGGACTTCCTTGATGTCAAGGAGAATTTCCTTGTCGCCGGCAATCTTGGCCAGACTTGCCTTGAGCTTGTCCAGTCCGGCGCCGCGCTTGGCGCTCCTGTCACCCGCGCCGTCCTGCCCGCGGCCCGCCGGGCCGCCGGCCTGACCGAAACGACCGGAGATGATGATGCCGGGACGACCTGAGAAGATGGTCACGCGCACGCGACGACCGAATCGCTCAATGAGAACCTTGCTGACTGCCGCGCCTTGCAGCTCGCTGTTAATGTGCTCTCGGATCTTCAGATCCTCCTGCAACAGCGGTCCGAACTGCGTCTTGCCGGCAAACCAGCGGGATTTCCAGTCCTTGGTGACCGGAATGCGAAACCCGATTGGATTTACTTTTTGACCCACTGTGAACTCCCTGTCCTTATGGCTGATCCGTTACAACGATCCGAATGTGGCTTGTACGCTTGCGAATGCGACCCGCAGACCCACGGGCTTTAGGACGGAAGCGTTTCAGCGTCGCACCCTCGCCGATGAGGGCCTCCTTCACCACGAGACGGCTGCGGTCAACGCCCATCCTCTCGTCGTTCTCGGCATTGGCCACTGCCGACTTGAGCGTCTTCTCAATCAGCCGCGCCGCCTTGCGGGGGATGAGACTCACCATGTTCATGGCTTCGACGGCGCTCTTGCCCTGAATGAGCCGCGCCACCTCGCGCGCCTTGAACGGCGATATCCGCACGTGTTTGGTGATGGCTAGTTTTTCCATAACTCCGCTTTTCCTTACCTCTACCCTCAGCGCCTGCTCAAACACCGACCGGGTGTTCAGGCAGACCGCTGACGTCAAAACTCACCAGCTTATCCACTATGTCAATCGGCCCAAGCCCTATTCGGCCTGGAACCGGCTGCCAACGGCGATTTCCGCGAGCGAACCCTGCACCAGCACCGCAGCGCTGATTTCGGGCCGAGCATCCACCACGCGCAACTTCATGGTGACCTTGCCGTCGCGGGCTTGCCACCATTCGCTGCCAGTGCGAACGCCACTCAGAAATCCTCGATCCAAAATAACGAGCTGCAACTCGTCATGTACAGCTAGTACACCACAACCACTCATCCCGGATTTACCACCGCCTCGCCCGGCGACTAACGACAGTGGGTTGAGACTGCGCTCAACGACGCCCCGTAGGGCAGAGATCCGTTCCGACACCTCGCGACGCACAGCGTCACTCGGTTGCATGACATCCAGCATGGTCTCGATATACCGCTCAAAATCACCCAGCGATTGCTCGACTTCAAGCTGCCTCACACCCAGTTCCCTGAGTGCGGACAAGGCCTGGTTCGCCAACGCCGCTGCGTCTTCGCCGTCCTTGCGCTGCAACAAATGCGCTGAGCGTAATTCCAGCTCACGCATCCGCTCCAGAACCGCATGGCTCCGTTCGTAAAACGCGGCGTATTGGGCGCGCTGCCGACTGAGTTCCTCGCGGACTCGCGACAGTTCCAGTTCAAGCTCCACAATCCGCTGCTCCGCTTCCTTGCTGGTCATTGACTCAGCCGCCGCTGTTTTGGCCGCAGCCAAGCCCTCAGCAGCAGACGCCAATGCGCCCAGAAAGAAAAGCAGAACACATACTCTAGTTGCGCTAATTCCAAATTGCCAACGCTTATGTGCAATTTTTTTCAATGATGGTATCTCCTGTCAGCTGGGGCACTGTCAGGCTACACGCTTCCACCGTGACAAGCGCGGCACCTACAAACAACGTAGGGCGACGGCCACCCCGCATAACATTAAAGCATAGGCAAGGTTTCAGGCGCCGAGCAAAACAGCGCTGAACAGCCGAATAAGTTTTTTGGCGAAGCGCCAAATGTCATTCCACAAAGCCCATCCGTCAAATCCAAGCCAGGGAATCAATCGCGTTTGACGCAACCGGTCACTGATTGACACTCCTCGTTCCTGCGAACTGCGACGCCAGACGCCCGTTTCCCAACTGCGCGGTGAACTTCCCTGCCGTCACAAGCTGTTTTGCAGGGGCAAAACGGCGGCATGCGGATCGTCAGGCGAACAGTGCACTTGTGTCAGCCCTGCGCACGGCTGCCATCTCGTCCACCATGCCACAGCGGCATTTTTATGTTCCGGTCTTCGCGCGCGGGCGCGCGCCCGTACCTTTGGATGGGGGCCCCCTAGGGTGGGTGGGCTG
>JAAZKQ010000775.1 GCA_012799755.1 Lentisphaerota bacterium
ACCATGCTTAACCCCAGGCTTCAGCCTGGGGTGAGATGCCACCCCAAAACAGTGCCTCGTAGAGGCACCACAGCCGGATGCTACGGCGCGAGCCTTTATTGCAGCCCTTTGTGTCACCCCTCAGCCTTTGCGCGCCAGGGCTTTCTCCAGGCATTTGCGCGTCCTCTCCACGGTGGGATAATCGCGGAAGAGGAAAACACGGTCCACAAAGGCGGGATCCGTCGTCAACTCTGTCTCCAAGGCGGAGCTCTTCCGGCAGAGTGAACGGTCCACGCCCAGCAGCAACGGCAAAGTCGGCTGCCGGCGCAGAAAGTCCAGGCGTTCCCGCAGCGGTCCGGCGTGCCAACGATGAAACAACTCAAGGTGCATGAGCTCGCCATCGCTGTTGGCAAAGCTCAAGTCGGGAAAAATCAACTCGTTGCCCGGCCCGGCCAAGAATGGCGTGTGCGTGACAATCGTCCAAGCGCTGACCGTGTCGGCAAAGTGGCGGTGGAAAAGCTTGATCTCATCCGGCACGTAGGCTGTGAAATTGTGGTAGTGATTGACCAGGCCGCTGCTTTCGTCCAAGACGAGTTCACGCGTACGGCCCTTCCATTCGACATCCGCGCGCAGGCGCCAGCGGGCCAAGGCACAAACTGCGGGGAAAAAACAAGCCAGTTGCAAGCCATAGCGCTTGCTCTCGGTGACAATGCTCGCCGGGCCCTCAATCCGCACCTGCAACAGCGCATCAGCGCCGGCAGCCGCCGTGTCGTCCGTCGCCGCGACATCGCCATACAGCCGGCAAAGTAGGCGGAAGAACTTGAGATACTTGAATAGTCGGCGGAGTTTACTGGCATCGCGGGCATCAACGCCGATTTCCATCGCTGACGCCCGCAGCAGCAGGCCTTGGACCAATCCACAGTTGTAACGCTCCAGCAGCTGCCGCGCCGTCAGGTTCCTGAAGGCGCGCAAACGCTCATTCTCCGGCAAATCCGCATAGAGCCGTTCTTCGGTCAACAGCGGCTCTCCTGCGGCGACCAGGGCCAGGCGGCGGCGATATTCGTCCTCCGTCAGACGTTCCGGGCTGCGCAGGAGTTGCGCGGCATGCGCGAAGAGCCGGCGGCGGGCGGCGGGGTAGTCATAGTCGTCACCTGCGGCGAAATCAGCCTGGTCGTCAAGGATTTTCTTCAAGCCCTTGGCGAATATGACATCTCTGGCGCCTTTGCAGATGGGGTCGGTCATCTCGTCAATATCGCAACGGCGCGGCCCGTCCGGCAGCCGATACGGTTCCAGCAGATCGCCGGCCAAGGCCAGCGCTTCGGGGTCATCAACGGGCACGAACTGTGGTTTCAGACGACCACGCTCAATACGACAGCGAATCAGGTCTTTCGTAAGCACGATGTTGGCGTCTCCGGTTGCTGACGTAGCATTCAGCAGTGTCAGCGCTGATCAATTCATAGAGCACGGCCTGTTTGCCGGCCACCGGGCGCAGAATGCGTCCGAGACGCTGGACATGCTCGCGAATGCTGCCGCTGCCGGACACCACAATGCCGACGCTGGCCTCGGGCACGTCCACGCCCTCATTGAGGACCTTGCTGGTCACCAGCACCGGTAATTCACCGGCACGGAAAGCCCCCAGTAGTTCTCGCCGCTCGGCAATCTTCGTATGGTGGGTAATGACCGGCAGAATAAAGCGCTGCCCAATCTCGTAGGCGGTCTCATTATCAGCGGTGAAGATGAGCACCCGCTCGCCACGGTGATCCTGCAACAATTCCCAGAGCTGCCGCAGTTTAGCCCGGCCCGCTCGCGCAATATGCCGCTGTCGCAGAAAAGCCCGGAGGGCGTCCCGCCCACCAGGCTGGCGGGAACAGGCAATCAAAAATTGCGTCCAGCCGCGGGCGCCGGCCAAATTGATCCGCTGCGCACGAAGAAAGTTCACATAGACGGCGCGCGTCGCCGCGTATTCTTCGGCCTCATCCGGGTCCAGCATGACGCCCACTCGTTCCGTGCGATAAGGCGACAGCACGGCGCCTTCCATTTCATCAATGTCGCGCCGGAAGCAGATCGGACCGAGGAGTTCGTCAAGGACCTCATCGGCGCCGTCGTTGCGCTCGGGCGTCGCGCTCAGCCCGAGACGAAAGGGAGCGATGGCGAAGCGCGCCAGGAGCTGGTAGGTCGGCCCGGGAAGATGGTGGCACTCATCCACCACCAGCAGCCCAAAGCGTTTGCCAATGAACTCCATCATCATGGCCGCCGAGTCATAGGTGCTCACAGTGAGGTCGCAGATGTCCTTGCTGCCACCGCCAAGCAGACCTATGTCCTGTCCGAAAGCCGTGCCCAGCTGCGAGGCCCATTGTTCCATGAGATCAAGCGTCGGCACCACCACCAGCGTCGTGCGCGCAGCGCGGGCAATGGCCAGCTGCGCGAGAAAGGATTTGCCCGTGCCCGTCGGCAATACCACCACGCCTCGGCAATCCGCCTGTACCCATGCACGCAATGCCTCGCGTTGATAGTCCCGCGGCGCCAGGCCAGTGTTCAGCTGCAAGGCGAGTTTGTCGTAAGCTCGCGCCTGGTCGTCATAGGCAATACGGCGGGTATGAAGCATGCGCAGCACCGGCGCGTAGGCCATGGCCTCCGCCCGCCAGGCTTGAATGCGCTCGTCATAGCGGCAGTAATCGGCCAGAGGCAACTCGCTGTCAGCCGGCGCCGCCACAATCAAGGTGCCGTCCTGAAAGCTCAATTTGATGCGACTCTCCGCCATATTTTCCAAGGTCCGCTCACAAATTCCGCGCCCAGTTTACGCTACAAATACCCTGTAAGGGTAATCTAAAAAACAATGCGTAGAGCACAAGGTGCAATACAGGAAAAACCTTGCACGCTTGTAACCGCTCAGCCGTTGATACCGGTCGTGCCGGTGGTCTTCTTCTGCTGTTGTGCCTTTTCAAGGCACTGCCTCATGGGG
>JAAZKQ010000776.1 GCA_012799755.1 Lentisphaerota bacterium
CAAAGACTGGCTGGGCGCCGTACTCAGCCAGGGCACTTGGCCCGAGCGCGCCGGCAGCGAGCTGGTCCTGGCACCCCTGCCGCCCGGCTATTACCACCTCGAAACCAAGCACCCCGGCGAAACTCAGTTCCCACCCTTCACCTTCGCCGTCGTCATTGACCCGACAACCCGCGTCATCAATCACGGCGCCTATTTCGCCGTGGACACCGCGCAAAGCTGGGTCGCCCGTCCCGGCAGCTTTGACTGTCCCTATTATGACGGCGACAGCTATCTGCTGGTCAGTGAACTGATCTACCGCGCCGGCATCCATCATGTTCGCGAGCGGCTGAGCTGGAAGGAGGTCAACCCCGAACCCGGCGAGTACAACTACTCCTACTACATGACCAATGCCGATTACCTCCAGCAACGCAAGGTGCTGATCAGCGGCATGTACCACGATTCGCCACCATGGGCCAAGCCCATCAGCAAGCTGCCCGGCGATCTCCTGGCCACCTATACCTTCGCCAAAGATGCGGCGACCGCCTTCGGCGACCGCATGGGCAACTGGGAATTCTGGAACGAACAGGACGTCGGCTTCGCCCCCGAGTCCGCCTGGGACTACGCCGCCGCCATGAAGGCCGCCTGCCTCGGCTTTCGCGCCGCCGATCCCAGGCGCATCGTCGCCCACGGCGCCATGTGTACAGCCCCCAAGAGTGGCTATCACTATAGTTTATATGCCAACGACATGGGCAAATTCTGCGATATCATCAACTATCACACCTACGCGCCGCTGTCCAACTACCCAAAACTCATGCAGAGCTTGCGGGAATTCCGCGCCGAACAGGGCTTGGCGCAACGCGCCATCTGGCTCACCGAGCATGGCACCAACTCCGAAGGCCCCTCCAAAGCCGACGGCGTCCGCAAAGGCATGAAGGCCCATAGCCCCGAACAAGAACTGATCATGACCGAGTTCTTACCCAAATCACAGATTCTCATGATGATGGAAGGGGTGTCCCGCGACTACTACTTCGTCTTCCCGCCCTACAATGAGCGCAATGGCAATAAAGACTGGGGCATGATGCGCCGCGACGGCTCGGTCAAGCCCAGCTATCCCGCCATGGCCACCCTCACCGCCCAACTCAACCTCGCCGAACTGCAAGGCGAGCTCAGCGTGGACGACGCGCTGCGCGTCTTTGTCTTTGACCAACCCGATGGCAAGCAGACACTGGTCTTCTGGAGCATTTCCGACCTTGATACCGTCTCCAGAGGACAGCTCGCCCGTCCTGACAAACTCTATGACCACGACTTCACCTTGCCCCTCGCCAACGGCCAGTACACCCTCACCAACACCGTCGGCACCGCCAGCACTCTGAGCGTCGCCAACGGGCAGGCGCAACTTCGCGCCAACCGTTACCCGCAGTACCTCGCCGGCGCCAGTGGCTTCAACGCTGACAAAGCCAAGGTCCCCGAAGGAAAAATTGATCCCTACACACCCGCAGCCGACGAGGACCTCAGCGTCGTCATTCGCCCCAACCTCAACAACGACGACTTCGTCCTCACCAATCAGAAAACCACCGTCTACCTGGACAAGCCTCAGGGCCGCCTCAGCCTGGAAATCTGGAATCTTGACGACCAACCCAAGACCGCCACCTTGCAAATCAGCGGCGGCGTCCTGAGCAATCTGCCGGAGTCCATCTCCCTGCCCGCCTTCGGCAAGCAATCCGTCGAGACGGTCTTCACGCCGGAACTGCCGACAAAGGGCTACGAAGCGTTGTTGATTGTCCAGGCCATCGCCAACGGCAAAAGGTCCAGCCGCCTGCACATCCCTGTAATCATGCGCCGGCTCCTCTTGGAAAATTGTTTAAGCATCCCTTTGCAGGCCGACAAGCCCGAAAACTGGCGCAAAAACACTTCCGCTGACCACTACAGCGTCACCTGGGACGAGCAGGAGCAGGCCCTGCGCTTCGATTTGGAATGGACCAATCCTGAAACGGACCGCTGGTTCTATCCCGAATACGTCCTCAAGCTCCCCGCCGAAAGCTTCGCCGGCGCCGAAATGCTCAGCTTCGATGTCAAGTCCGTCCAGGACAAGGTCGAAAACGACTTCAAGGGCTGCTACGTCATGCTGGTCTTGGAAGATGTCCACGAGCATGGCCAAAGCATCTATATTACCTACCCCGCGCCGCTGACTCAATGGGAAAACCGCTTCGTCTCACTCAACTACAAGGACGCCCAGCTAGCCTCCACCAAAATCGTCCGCATCGGCGCCAACCCCATCGGCATGAAAACCAGCTTCTGGATCAAAAACGTCCGCTTGCTCAAAAATAAATAGGCGACGGCGGTGACGCCAAGCACGTCAGTTCCTTCCCTCCGGCGCCTCAAGCCAGTTTTCCGGCCGTGCTGCAGGCTTGTAGCCCGCAGCGTCACATGATCTCAACAGACAAAGATGCCAAGCACATCTACAGGGTATCTCCGACCGCGAAACGGCAGCGCAAGGGCAGCTGCCTTGTTTGTTAGTCCTGCGCAGCAATATGACCAAGAAACGCCCCGCTCCATACGTTTGCATGAACAAGGCGGCGCAGCCGCATAACACTGCTCGCAAAACGTTCGTTCTTCCACCAAGACCGCACTGATAGCCATATAACATGGAGAAAAAACTCATGACAAAGTTTGGTCGTTTCACGCTGTTTCTGGCCTTTTGCCTGTCCCTGCCACTTTTTGCCCAGCCGCGTTTTCCGACGCCGGCAGAACTGGGCAACGCCGCCAACTGGCGCAACAACACATCGGGCGTCATGAGCATCAGCCAGGACGGCGAGGCCGTGCGTTTCGTCGTGCAATTCACCGGCGGCGACCGCTGGGTCTACCCCGGCTTTTCCTTACAGAAAGAACAGACTCTCAATGGCGCAACCGCCATTACTTTCGAGCTCAAGCTTGAACCGCAGGACGCCCCGCAGAAATTCAAAGTCGCCCTGATCATGCTTGAGGGCGAAAACAACGGCCGCTACGGCTACAGCCTGCCGCCTCCCGGCGAATGGCGGAAAATCACCGTGGCGCTCTCTGACCGCGACGGCACTTCCCAAGAGGGCATTCGCATCCTCCGCCTTGGCATGAATCCCCAACAGGACGCCCTGACCTACTCCATACGCAATCTCTCAGTGGAAGGAACACCCCGCATGGACCGGATAAAGTCACGCATCGCCACCAAGGCGCCCGGCACCGTCTTCATCGAAAATGAAGCGCCGACCTTCTCCGCGAATATTGATCTGCCCCAATGCCGCTATGTCCTCAAAGACTGGCTGGGCGCCGTACTCAGC
>JAAZKQ010000777.1 GCA_012799755.1 Lentisphaerota bacterium
ATTATTGTTTGGGTGGGCTGTTTGGCGCCGAGATCACGCGACGGCGCGAAGCTTTTTATCCGCAGATTTCGCAGATTCTCGCAGATTATTGTTTGGGTGGCTGTTTGGCGCCGAGATCACGCGACGGTGCGAAGCTTTTTTATCCCGCACTCAGCCCAAGAGGATGGCCAGGAATACCAGCGCAAGGCAGAGGGCAAGGACAAGCCATAGCCCGCGCCGGCGATACCAGGGTCGGGCGCCGGCGCCAGCGTCGTCGGCATCCGGCTGCTGACCATTCTTTGTGGCCTGGCCAAGAGGCGCGCTGGGATTGAACAACGTGGCGAAGGCTTGCTGACGGGCGCGTTCGCTCATGATCTCAATGACTTCCTCGCGGGTGATTTCACCCTTCTGGAGTTTCTCACCGAGTTCCTCATCCGTTGGATAATCAACCATAATATGCTCGTATTCAATGGTTTGGTGGATTGTCCAAGCTCATTCGGCATTCAGTGCTGTGTCCTTCGCACAGGATGCCGACGGCTATGTGCTCGCAAATAAGCGTTGAAATGGCTTATCGCACCACGCTGATGCTGGTGCCGGCGGGTGCGCTGAATGAGCGCAACTGGTAGGGCGCCAGGGACAGTGCGGTCTTGCCGGCGGCGTGTTCCCTGGCCGGAGCATTGGTCAGCAGGTCGGTAATCGCCGACGCAGAGACATTGAGGGTGATGGTCGCCGGCTTATGGTCGGTGTTGACGACGTAAAACCAGGTCTTGCCGGCAAAGTTGCATTGACGGACTTTCACGACTTCGCTGCCACTCTCAATATCGTCGAAGACCTTTGCGGGCAGGGCGCGGAAGGCCCGGGCGAAGGGCACGAGATACTCCTCCATGCCATAGGTGCCGACGAGAAAGCCGCCTTTGCTGACGCCAACCAGGTCGTGGTAGCGCAATGGCAACACATAATGGCGCATGGCGTGATAGGACGCCGGGTTGATGGTGCTCACCCGCCACCTATGCTCATTCAGCCAAGGGACCGATAGCGAATTGGCCTTGTCGTTCTTGTTGACGTTGCCGATGGCGGACTCCCAATAGCGGTCGTGCATGTGTATCCACGGCCAACGCGCCGTGTTGAGAGCGTTGTAGAAGCCAGGCAGGGTGTCCAGAATCCGCTGGTGCGCCTGGGCTTCAGGACTGCCGTAGGCGTGCGCTTCACGCCAGCGGTAATCCGCCGGCACCAATGCCTGGCAGATGACGACGTTTGCCGTATCGGCAAAAAGCCGCGCATCCAAACCGGCCTCGCGGTTCATGGTGTCCAGGAAGTCCTCTTGAGTGAAATTGGGATGTCGGATATCGGCAGGCATGAAGCTGTTGATAACCAGGCGCAAGTCCGGTCGGGCGGCGGCCAGACGGGCTGCAATGTCCTTGTACCAACGCGCCAGCGTGCGGCAACGCCAGGCGATCCATTCATCGCGGGCATTGGCATTGAGCCAGGCGGCGTACTCTTTGCCGCGCAGGGGATTCTGGCGGTCGGCGGGGACGGCGATACCTGTCTCGCGGGTAAAGGCGTCAATGACGTAGTCGTTATATCCGGCCTGAATATCGCCAAACCACAGCAGGCAGTGACGGGTGAGATGGAAAACTACGCCCTTGAAAGACGGATGATCCTTGCCGTCGGCAATCATGGCGTCAATATCGGCGGTGATCTGCCCCATGACCTCGGGATGCATGATGTTGAAATTAGGTGGCGTGTTGTGCCAGCCGCCGGGATTGGGTTTGCCGGTGTCCCAAATGGAAATGGCCTTGGGATGGAGGCTGCCGTCAGCGAGGCTCGCCCTGCTGACATAGCCAATGGGCACCGGGATGTTGTTCTGGTTGATGGTCGGCATGAAATACAGCCCCTCGGCGTCAAATTTGCTGTAGAACGCCTTGAGAAATTGCTGTGCGTGTCCGCGGGGATTGTAACGTTCGCCGATGGGGCCTTGATACCAGGAGCCGGGGTAGGCGAGGAGATTCTGGCCGGAGTATTTCATGTACGCGGCCGTCCGATTGATCATGGCTTCCAGTCCCGGCATGGAACCGCCGGATGCCGCAAAGTCGTAGTTGATGGCCGGGTCTTCGTAGTACAAGGCGACGACGCGCTCCCAGCCCTCAACGGTCGGCGGCTTGATAACTGGCGCGGCGGGCAGGCCTGAGCCTACTTTGTAGACCCGGATAGCCGCCACCGCCGCCGGGGCATTTTCCCGCGCCGTCATGAAGATAACGCTGACATCGCGAGCGTTCGCCCAGTACAAACAGCGCGAGGTCACTATCTTGTGCTGGTTGGGATACTCATCGCCTGCGGCATAGCCCGTTTGCAGTTCGTATTCACCGCCGCGATGAGCCGAGGTCTGCACCAAGATATCCGCTGTGCGGACTTTGTCGTCCGGATAATCCAGCTCAAAGCAGTAGAGATGATGGTCGTCGGGAAGTTGAAAACGGATGGCGAAGCGACTGCCCTTGGCGGGCGCGGCCTCAAGGTACTTCACGCCATTGAGTTCGCCAATGACGCACTGGCCGACGCTGACAAAGCGCTCAGCGTCCGGTGCGCTGTCCAGCATCAGGCTGTCCACGAGGTCCATCTGCAGTTTGTCATCGGCGGCAATTTCCGGGTTGTCGCCGGAGAGAACCCAGAGGTCTTGGCTGATGGGCTCTGCGAGCTTAACGGAGCTGATCAACAGCTGGTGTTTACCGGGCTGGCTGCCGGCGGGCAGTTCAAGGGCGATAGTCGCGCTGCCTTTTGCGGGCACGTCCGACAGCTGGCCCTTTACCAACGCCTTGCCGGTGCTATCCTGCAACACCCAGCTGAAGGACTGGGGCTCAGCAAGAAGGTTGTTGACCATGCAACTCATTGACGCTGTTTGACCGGCCATGACGTAGAGCGTATCCAAGACTGCCGACGCCTTGACCATTTCCTGACTCAATTTTTTGATCGCGGCGGCATCCAGGGGCGCAGAATAGATTTTCAGGTCATCAATCAAGCCGTCTGCCTGCTCCCGATTGTACATCGAGCCGACAAAGAAAGACTGGAAGGGCTCGCCGCGGGTGTACTCTTTGCGGGTGCCCTGCAAAGCCTGCTTGATTGGGCTGTAGCTGTCGCTAAGCGAAGCACCTGTCGGACGGCCGTTGTAATACAGCAATGAGCCTTCTTCATTCCAAGTGAAGGCAATATGGCGCCAGGTGCCGCTCAGCAAGGGCGGATTGATGGTGAGGTAGCCGTCAAAATCGTCGGCAAGATCGCCACGCAGACGCGTGTTCCAGTACCACAGCCAGATGTCGCCGGAGCCGACACGGTTTTCGGGCCGGGCAAAACCAAAAAGGTTGCGCCAGTCGGCGTCACCCTTGCTAATGCGCTCGCCCTCATTCCATAATGGTTTGTACCACAAGGAGATGGTGCCGCGGATGGGATCAACGTTGCCCGGGAGGCTATACTCCAACGAAGACTTGTCCGCGTAGCTCATTTTAATGGCGCGGCCCTTGATGCCGTCCGCGAAACTGACATTGTCAGCGCGCAGAGCTTGCGCTTGGCCTTTCGCAAAAGTCGCCTCGGTCGTATCGTCAAAGTCGGCATGGAAAAGCAGTTCGGGTTCGGGATAGACCATGGGCGGCTCGGGCGGCGTGGGATAAAACGCCGAAGCGTAGAACTTATAGACGCCGGGAGTGAGGAAATCATAGCGCAAATGGAGATTGAGGAGGTCGCTCGGCAATTCGCGCGCGTACTGGTAGACCCGCCGCTGGCCCAGGAGGGTGATGTTCTTATGGCTATAGTAGTGGTTGCGGCTGACGGCACGGCCCTCGAAATAGATGTGCATCTTGCTGCCGGGCGTGCCATTGATGTCCATGCTCAGGCTGTAATCCTTGCCGATGGCGGCGCTGATGTCCAGCCCGAAGGTCATGATGTGGACCTTGCCCGAGCCCTGCTCGTAGGCCGCCCGGGTATCAATAAGCAGGTGGTCCTCCTCCAGGCTGACCTGCAAGAGCCGGCCGGCCTGGGCATTGTCCGCATAGACACTGAAGGTCGCCTCCGTTCGCCCCGGCAAAAAGACGACGGCGCCATTGCCATTGTCACTCTTTTTGAGGACGGCGCCTTGCCACCCATCAGGTGGAAAGGCTTGCTTTGCGTTGCACAGGGGAAGCAAGGCGAGGCAGAGCGCGAAGGAAGCGCATACAAGTGTCTTTATCCGCATGTTGTGACTCCAGGGTGTCAACTATGAGCGCCAAGGGGCGCAGGTGTCAATCTCCTATCGCGAAGTAGCGTTTATCAGCGCTTTCGGGCTTCTCGGCATTGACGCTGAGAGAGCTGTGGCCGTAATAGCGCGGATCGCTGATGTTGACCGCCTTCTTGTCCTTGCGCTGATGCCTGATGAAGACATGGCTGATGGCAACGCGGCCCTTCTGACCCGGAGCGGGGCGGATTGTCAGCGCGTTCAGTCGGCGAACCTTGTCAAGCGGGATGGCGATGCTGTCCTTTTCATTGCGGCCACAGGGGCGACCTTTGGCAATGTTGCCGATAACATGGTCGTTGAACAGCAACTCGGCGTCGGCGTCGGCGCGAGAATAGGACAGGTTCAAGACAAAATCGCCTTCGGGCTGAAAATCCTTGTCGTCATTGCCGTTGATCAGCAGGCAACGGGTATTGCCTTTGCTCTCTTTGTCATTCTGAAACGCCTTGAACTCAAAGGTATAGAGATTGTCGGGCCAAGTCGTGCTGTCAAAGTCCAGCGTCCATAGTGACCACAGGGGCTCGCGGCTGCTCAGCACCGGCGTCAGGGCGACGTCACGATTGCGGATTGACACTTGCAGTTCCGCAGGCTTGCCGTAGTCGAGCACACTTATCGTCAGCGTCTGTTTGCCCCTGCCGATTTCCCTTGCCGATGGCGCCACGCGGGCAATGGCATTATATCCTTCGCGATTGAAGTAGGAGGTGCGTTGAAACACGCCGTCCTTGACACTGATCAGCCGGTAGCCCTGCGGCGTGCCGTCGCTGTTTGGGCCGCCCCACCAGGCGCCGGAGAAAGCGCCGGTGACAAAAATCGGCGCGTCATTGATTTTCGCTTCGTGGTTGTTGTGCAGGTGTCCGCAGAATGCTGCTTGGAGATTGTGCCCCTCCAGCAGTTTCTTCAGCTGCGCTTGGTCACGCAGCCCGCTACTGGCGCCAGGGATGCCCACTTGCGGTTGATGGCAGAGGAGAATGATGGGTGTACCCGGCTTCAGCAGCGCGAGGTCTTTTTCAAGCCATGCCAGTTGTTCTTCACCGAGTGCTTCGCGGTAGCCAAAGCCCTTGTGCAAATCGGTGCCGTCCAGAGCGTAGAAACGCACGCCGGCCCAGTCAAAAGTGTAGTAGAGCGGTCCGAAACGATGGCGATACAAGCCCTTGCCGTAAAACTCGTGGTTGATGTCCCGCTTGTCATAGCCGATCGAGGGATGATCGTGATTGCCAATCACCTGGAACAGAGGCCAAGGAAAACCCGAAATGCCGGTTTGGTAGGCGTCAAATTGCCCGATAGCCCGGTTGATGTCCCCGGCGTCGGAACTGGAGACGAGGTCGCCGGTATTGACGGCGAAAGCCAGGGACATGGGCAGGGTTTTGAGATGCTTGACAAATTCCTGCATCCGCGCCGGCGCCGCCAAATGCGAGTCGGTGAGCTGCATGAAGGTGAAGTCGCGATCCTGCGGCGAGTGCGCCAGGCCGAAGTCATTGTCTTTGCCGGCATCGCCCCAGCACCAGAAGGCGCCGACGGGCTCGTGGTCGCTCGGCCGGCAATACCACAGCAGCGGCTTGGCCTCGGCGCTGTCAAGGCTGTAGCGGCCATCAGCGGCGCTCAGCACGACGTTATGCCCGTCACTGACGACGACGCCGGCCAGGCCCTTCTCACCGGCGTCAAACTGACCATTGCGATTCTGGTCCAGGAAGATGCGGCCATTGAAGGTCGCAGCCGTCAGCAAGCCGGGCAGGGCGGCAAGAATACACAGTTTTCGCAGAGAATTGATCATGGCGATTCCTTTTTGTTTGATGTTCTGACTTCGGACGCGACTCATTGCTTCGTGGGGAGAAAAATATCCTTGACAGCTTTGAGGTAGCCGTAGCCATGGAGGTCATCGGGCTGAAGGTAGCTTGTCTCGGTCCATTCATTCCAGCTGTTGATGGTCACCAGCGGATGGCGATCCGGGCGCTTGGCCAGGAAGTCCCGGGCCATGGCCAGCGCCCGTGCGAAATTTTCCGGCGTGTTGTTGCGGCAGACCGTCGGCACAAACTTCTTGAAGCGCGGGTTGTTATCCCAGCCGATGGACACGTGGGGGAAATAGGTCTGCGGGTAGTTCCGGTCAATCTTTTCCCACTCTTTTTGCACGTCGGGCAGGATGTCCAGGTAATCCCGGTTCATGTTGGTAAAATGCACGAATTGATAGTGGGTGATGCTGTCAAAGGCCAGGCGGTTGAAATCCTGTTGGGTCACGCCGCCGCTGTTGGCGTCAACACCGCTGAGGTTATTGCCGTTTTTGCGCCAGGCGGCCGCTTGCAGGTGCAAGCCCGGAAAGCCGGCCTTGATTGTCTCGGCGCGGAAGTAATCCAGCGCGCGGCAACAGGCGTCAATGCCCCCCAAGCCGTTGATGAGGTTCTGCAATTCGTAGACCATGAACACCGGCTTGCCGTCAAGGCAATAATAGGAGGGATGGCTGAAATAACGCTCAATGACCCGCCGCACGATGATCTCGAATTCGTGCCGATCAACGGCGCCGCCCCAAATGACGGTCTGGTGGTTGTTGTCCGAGTGATCAATGTTCCAGACGTGATTGGCGTCGTGATTGGCCCACATCAGGTAGAATTTGACCCGGTTATTATTGCGCGCCTGGAGGTAGCCGTTGTTGAGGCACTGCTCCAGGAAGGGCCGGCGGTCATACCAATACCAGTCATAGATGAAGACATTGACGCCATGGTCTGCCGCCGCCGCAATTTGCATCTCCATCACATAAGGATCGGCTTCGTTCACATAACCCCACAACGGTCGCCGCGGCCAGTTGTGCTCGGGAGTTTTCCGCACCGCATTCTTGACGGACTGCCATTCGCCCATGCCTTCGCCCCAGAACATCCGCGCCCGGGGCTCATCACCGGTGTAGGAGGGCCAGACGTAGGCGGCGACATCAATGGCTTGGCGTTCGCTTGCTGCAGGAGTTGTCATGGTGCGTAGCGTTCCTTCTCTGTTTTTCCGGTCAATGGCAGTTTAGCGGCGCGGCGCTCATGATGGCGTTGCCGCGCCGCGTTTTGAACCTTGCGCAAACACGATGTCAGGTAATTTGGCCTCATCTCTACTCATATCAACAGGACGCAGGCGAATAAACCAATGAATGGGAAAGCGGGCACTCGTTGATAACTGTTGTTCCCGCAAGCTGCTATGGACAGTATGGACGCTATGGACAGTATGGACGGCGGGCGGCAGGGGGTGTCGTCCATCGTGTCCATATTGTCCATAATGTCCATGTTGCGCCGTAGGCGCTTAACCATGCCGCCACCCCAAGAGACAGTGCCTTGTAAAGGCGCCACAGCGGAAAATGCCCCCGACACGACCGGTATCAATCGGTGACCGCTTACTGAATGGGTCATCGGCCACTCTTTGATATGAGACGTAGGAGACTTAGAGGACGTATATGTCAAGATGGATGCCAGCTCCTTGTCCACCCAAACACCCGTCTCTCGGTCGTACAGCGGCGGGCGCTTGGCCGGCAGCCTGGTAACGCGGACAGCCCAGGCGCCAAACATACTGTCAGTTATCGGAGTATTTAAGGTTGCCGAAGGGATTCTGACCATTGAAAGCCATCCGGCGATCATATTCGGAAAACACTGTCGCGGCGTTCGCCCAGTCCACATGACCGTCCATGTAAAGCATGTTGGCGCCGCGGTTATGCCGGGCGGTCACGCGGTCCGGAAAGCAGTTGGCTTGCTGCCAGCTGCTATTGGAATCAACAATCAAGCCGCGGGCAGAGGGCGAATTGAACGTGCTTGTCCTGGCGATGTATTGTTCTTCTGAGCAATTGTGCGCCACGGTGGACATACCGTAGTTATGCTTGAAGGCCCAGGCGTCTTTGTCGTAAGTCTCGCCGCTGAAAGTGCTGCCGTTGAAGGTATTGGCAGGACAGAGGAAAGCCTTTTTGTCACCGACGTAAGGATAGAAATACGGCGCGAAACTGCCGTAGGTGATGGTCTGCAAGACGCCGTACTTGTAGAAATACGCGCCGTCGTAGCCATCCAACCGATCAAAAAATATCATCACATTATCGTCAAGATACATGCGTACGCCGGTGCCTATCTGCTTCAGGTTGCTGGTGCAGGAGATGGCGCGGGCCTTGTCCCGCGCCTTGGAGAGCGCCGGCAGCAACATGGCCGCCAAGATGGCGATGATTGCGATAACGACCAGAAGTTCGATCAAAGTGAAGAAACGCGTTTTCATGATACCTGTTTTTTCCCCTCCTCCAAGCATGGTTGACGACTCTTACTGCAGGCTGAAGTTCCACCATTTTTCAGGGTGATAGAGGTGCGCGCGGATACTGCTGACATGGCCGTCAACCCACGTCACATTGCCCTGATTGTTGTGCCGGAAATACTCCCAGACTTTTTCCGGGTAACTGCCCCACTGCTTCATGCCATTGAAAGGCATGTCGGTTCTCGTGCCATTGTCGTTGTTGTCGTAGCGCTGCTCATAAGTGTCCTGGCAAAATACCGTTTCGGACGGATTCTTGATGGCCACTTCCTTCTTGCCTTCAAGAAAAACACCAGGGAAGCCGTAGCTGGCATAGCGACAGATATTGTCCAGCGACTCATCGGTGGGATATAGGTCCGGGCTCACCGCCGAGGGGCAGCCGAAGCTGTTCTTGTCGCCAACATAGGGATACAGCATGATGCCCCAGTAATGCACTTGTGCTTTCAGGGTTCTGTAGTCAATGTTGTTCAAATCAGCCGGCCAGGAGCCGGCGTTGAGAGTCCAGCCATCGCTCACTCTCACTTTCTGGAAGATGCCGTTACTGTCATCCAGATAATGCCGCATACCCAGGCCGATCTGCTTCAGGTTATTGGTGCAGGATGTTGCCCGCGCCTTGTCCCGCGCCTTGGTCAAGGCCGGCAGCAGCATGGCTGCCAAAATCGCGATGATCGCAATTACTACCAGCAACTCAATGAGCGTAAACGAAAAGAGCCGGCTCGCTTTGCTTGTCATATCATACCTTTTCATATCTGATTTCATCTCTGTCTTCCTGTTTGTCATCCTTGCTTGTGTCTCGTTCTCTCTTCCTTGTCAGTTTTCCTGTTCTGTCTTTCTCGTCTTTCTTCCAGCTCTTCTGTTTTCGCCTCTCATCCTTGTCAGTTTTCTGATATTTATACCATTGGGCATCTGTCAGCCCTATGCGATTTTACTGCCTAAAATATAGGCATATTGAGGTTTTGGATCAACCCATTAGGCATCGCGATTGCAACTATTATCCTATTTCACGCACAAAGCTAACTGCATCCAAACATCCGTCGCCGCAGCAAGCCGACAAAGCCGGATTTCTGCCGCTCCGGAAGCGGGTTATGGAGCTTACGGGAAACAGGATGACGCTACTATGGCGCAAAATGGCCAGTGCCGGCGCTGACGGCAGGGCAAGGGAGTGACGACAAGAGGGGCGGGCAGGGCGACCAGGTGGCGGGGGTGTCGGGTCGCTGCGGTCCAGTAGCGGAGTGACGGCAAGAGGGGCGGGCAGGGCGACTTCAGCCGTCCGCTTGACTATCCGTCTTTCACGCCAATGTGCCTGATATTCAGGGCACACAGTCAGCAAGGCTCGGGATCAGTGGCCGGAAGAGGAGAGCCAAACGCCAAGCGCATGCATCGGTCAGGACTCGCAGCTTCATGCTGCCCTCGGCAAATTCCCGGTCGGCTTTAACGCCGCCGCAATCGTCTCGCCCTGCTTAGTGGGTGTTTTCACCAGGCGTTGCCAATGGCTTGGCTTCCTCCCCCGCTTCCGGCGTGTCAGGGGATGGTGGCTCGTCGGAAAAACTGCCTGGCTCGTCGTCAACTTCCGGCGGTTCTGGAGCGGGCGGAACTGGCCATTGCGTAATGACCGTGAAGGTGTCGCATCTGGCCTTATGTTGCGGCGTGTCGTCAGCAACGCGCGATTCATTGAGAGACGGCGGTGGACGGTAATTCTCACCCGGCGCGGAAAGTTGCCAGCCGGGAAATTCGCGGAATTCATAGTTGCTTTCTGCTCTCCAGTTCCGTTCCCATAATTTTACTTTTCCTTTGGCATATTGGATTGGCTCGCCGCTCAGGGCATCCACCGGGAGTTTTATGCCGAGTTCATCCAGTGTTTCCGGCAAATGCCCGTGTTTGCGGCGGAACTGTTCG
>JAAZKQ010000778.1 GCA_012799755.1 Lentisphaerota bacterium
CGCCACGCGCTTCGAGCCGCAGCAACAGATACCTGAGACCATTCCGGAGAACCTCAGCGAAATGACCAAGGACCTCCTGCACATTCTTGATAACATCAATCAGAAGAATTTGCAGGAGTGTTTCCACGACGCCATTTACTACCGGGATGAATTGCGCATACTTTTCAAGAACGGCCGCATTTCTCTGCGCGAGCGCGGCCTGGCCGAGAATGCCTTCTGGCGCATCATGGTGATGGTCAACAAGCTTGTGCAGAAACTCAAGTACGTGCCGGACGAATTTGAGGGTCTGGATTCGGCGCTGGCGGATATTTACTACGCGAATATCAGCGTCTTTCAGTCTTTGCCGGACGCTTGGGCCATCAAGCAGCTGTTTCCGATCATGCCGATACACCGTCTGAATGAACGGCCCACGCGCAATGCGATTATTTCCGATATCACCTGTGACTGCGATGGCAAGATTGAGCAGTTCGTGGATTTGCATGATGAACGCAAGACGCTGCCGCTGCATGAACTGCTCGCCAATGAGGAGTACTACCTCGCGGCGCTGCTGGTGGGGGCCTACCAGGAGACGCTGGGCGACCTCCATAATCTGCTGGGCGATACCAATGTGGTGAGCATCAGCATCTCGCAGGAAAGCGGTCGTTTTGAGATTGTCAAGGAGCTTGAAGGCGATTCGGTCGCCGACGTACTGTCGTACGTGGAATACAACCCACAGGCGCTGCGGGACAGCTTCAAGCGCAAAGCCGAGCGGGCAGTCCGCGAACACTTGATCACCCCGGCGGAACGCAAGGAGATCATGACGGCGTTTGAGGACGGCATCCGCGGCTATACCTATTTCGAGCGCTGAGGCAATGCCGCGCGGCGGCCTGCAGGCTATTCCCACCCCAACAGGACAAGCGAGCAAAGGAGAACAACACATGGCACGAGTGCTTATCATTGGCGCGGGCGGCGTTGGCCAAGTCGTCGCTCACAAATGCGCGCAGGTACCGGAAGTCTTCAGTGACATCTGTCTGGCAAGCCGTACTGAGGCCAAGTGCAAGAAGATCGCCGCGCAGTTGTCGCGGCCGATTGAGACGGCGCAGGTTGATGCGGACAATGTCCCCGAGCTGGTTGCGCTGATTCGGCGTTTCCGGCCGGATGTGGTGATCAATGTGGCGTTGCCCTATCAGGACTTGCACATTATGGATGCCTGTCTGGAGACCGGCGTGCACTACCTCGACACGGCCAACTACGAGCCGCCGGACGAGGCGCATTTCGAGTACAAATGGCAGTGGGCATACCATGATCGCTTCAAGGAGCGCGGCATCATGGCTCTGCTCGGCAGCGGCTTTGACCCGGGCGTCACCAATGTCTTCACGGCCTGGGCGAAGAAGAAGCACTTCGATACCATCGAAGAGCTGGATATCATTGATGCCAATGCCGGCGACCACGGCATGCCCTTCGCGACCAATTTCAACCCCGAGATCAATATCCGCGAAGTGACCGCCAATGGCAAGTACTACCGCGATGGCGAATTCGTGGAGACCGAGCCGATGGAAATCAGCAAGGTCTATGATTTTCCCGAGGGCATCGGGCCGAAGAAGATTTATCTGCTCTGGCACGAGGAATTGGAGTCGCTGGTGCGTTTTCTGGAGCCCCATGGCCTGAAGAAGGCGCGCTTCTGGATGACTTTCTCGGATAACTACCTGAAGCACCTCGAAGTGCTGCAGAATGTGGGCATGACGCGCATTGATCCAGTGATGTACAATGGGCATGAGGTCATTCCGCTGCAATTCCTCAAGGCGTTGCTGCCCGACCCGGCGTCGCTGGGGCCGCTGACCAAGGGCAAGACCTGTATCGGCTGTCTGATCAAGGGCACGAAGGACGGCAAGCCACGCCGCTACTACATCTATAACATCTGCGATCATCAGGAGGCCTACCGCGAGGTGCAGTCGCAGGCGATCTCCTATACCACCGGGGTGCCAGCCATGATCGGCGCGATGATGATTGCCACCGGGACCTGGAAAGGCAGCGGGGTCTTCAACATGGAGCAGTTCGATCCGGAGCCCTTTATGGAAAAACTCAATCTCCATGGGCTGCCCTGGACCGAGGTGTTCCTGGAAGGGTAGGGAGGATGGTTTTGTGGGGGAGGGAAAGGGCCATTGGCCCTTTCCC
>JAAZKQ010000779.1 GCA_012799755.1 Lentisphaerota bacterium
CACCCACCCCCAAAAGCCACCCACCCCAAAAAGCCACCCCAAAAATAATCTGCGTTAATCTGCGTAATCTGCGGATAGAAAAAAAGCCTGCGGATAGAATCTACGGAGCCGGAGCATGACGAATCGCCTGCCAGGAAGCTACATCGCCACCGGGAACATCCCCAACGGCGCCACCGCCTACCACACCGAACAGCTGTCGCACCTCTTCGGTTTCTGCGAAGGCGCAATGAAATTCAACAACCGCGTCTTCATCTACGGTGACCGGCTCATCCGCGTCAATTTGCACTGGATACGCGATTACGTCCTGACCATGAAGGGCTTCCGCTACACCGAGAAGGACCTCCGCAGCTTCCCCGATCTTCTGCTGGAAAAGCAGCATGAAAAGGGCTTCTTCTACGAAATCATCGCCCCGGTGACCGACATCCACTCCGGCCGGCCCTGGGTCAGAGAAGGCGTAGTCACGCAGATGTCCTCGCCAGAATGCTGCTATTACGAAGAAGGCATGGACTTCGGTCTCTGCCGCTTGGAGCTCGAAGCCGACATCGAATACCTGATGGTGGAAGGCGTTCACATGATCTGGCAGGCCAGCGGCGATGACCAATGGCTCATCCAAGCCATGCCCAAGCTTGAAAAAGGCCTTGACTATATTTGCAGCGACCCGCTCCGCTGGGACAAACACTACCAGCTCGCCAAACGCCCGCGCACTCTTGATACCTGGGACTTTCTGGACAATATGCGCTCCAGCTACGACCGCGCCATTCACCCCGATGATCCCATGGGCATCTTCCACGGCGATAATACCGGCCTCTACAACGCCAGGCTCATCATGGCCAAGCTCCATCGCTACCTCGGCAATGAGGCCGCCGCCAAGCGCCACGAGGAACTGGCCGCCGCCCTCCGCGAGCGCATCATGACCCTGCTCTGGAATGGCGACTTCTTTCGCCATTTCCTTGCCCTTGATCCCGTTGACTACGGTGTTGACGAAGAGCGGCAAATGAGTCTCTCCAACGCCTACGCACTTAACCGCAATATCCTCAGCTTTGACGAAAAGAAGCGCGTCATCGCCGCCTATCGCGCCATGCGTGACAAATACCAGGGCGAATACGACGACTTCCGCAATCTCGAACCGCCTTACCCAGTGTTCCATGGCCGCAAGGCCGGCCAGTACGTCAATGGCGCCATCGCGCCATTCGTCGCCGGCCAACTTGCGCTCGGCGCTTTCGAGACCGGCGAGGAAAGCTACGGCGTGGACATCCTCAAGCGCATGGCCCGCAAAATCAGCCGCGACGGCAAGGTCGCCTTCCTCTACGACTGGGAAGGCAAGGACATCGGCGGCGGTCCCCGCTGCTGGTGCGGCGCCGAACTCATGCACGCCGAATGCGCCGGCCTCGCCGGCGTCGTTGACAACGATAAGCTCTTCGCTGACGTCACGCTGTCGCCGCGCTTCGCCGCCGCCCGCGAGCCCCGCGCCAGCGTCAGGCTGGAATACGCTTGCAGCGGCCAGGCCGTTGAATACGACTTCGCCGCAGATTACCAAGCCCGCAGCCTGAGCATAAAGCTGTTCTCCGACCATCGCCACGCCAAGCTGCGCCTCTATCTGCCCGACGGCACCGGCGCCAAGACCGTGTCGCGCAACGGCCAGCCCACCGCCTGGCACGACGAATTGGTCGGACAAAGCCACTATGCCTGTGTTGACTCACTCGCCGCCGGCGACACTATTGTTGTGCAATACTGAGCGGAGAAGCCATTTGCTAAAATCCGGCGCTGACGCCGTCAATATCTAGTCGGGTTTTCTTCCTATCCTGCCAGTAGTCATGCAACTGCAAGTCAATGTCTTGACACAGAGCCTACCGGCGCTGATGGTCGCGGCGACTTCCTGGAGTCAGGTATCATAGGTGCATATCCGTGTGCCGGCGCTGCCGTGAGCTTCAACGACATCGCCGTCCTGTTGCTCCACCCTCCAACAGCCCGGGGCTTTTCGTATTCAGGTGCTACTGTAATCACGTGCCCCCCACGAATATGAGCTGGGGGGGCGCTTGCAGCGCGAGGTCGTTCAGCAAAGAAGAGGGACTTTGATGGATCAAGACAGATTTTTCTACCAGGATTCAAAACGGCCACATATACCAAAGGCCATTCCGGCCGAGATTTTCAAGGCCCTTTGGCGAGGTCTGAAAACCTGTCACATTGTCCGCATTGACTATAGCGACAGCGAGGGCCAGGCCAGTTGCCGCAAGGTCCTCCCCGAAGTCATCTTCAGATGGAGCGACCTGTGGTACCTGGCCGGATACTGCTACTTCCGTCAGCAAGAACGACTCTTTCGCATAGACCGCATCAGCAAGGCTCAGCTTAGCGGGGCCAAGGGGCGTTCACGCGGCATTGCCGAAAAATACCAGGAGCGCAAGCTGCCACCTTGGGAACAGACCATAAATGTCCACGATCAGCACGACAATATCCACCGCAAGACCGACGATGGCGCCCAATCCGCGCCGATTGACTCTCCCGGAAGCGCAAGCCAGGATTTGATTAACGCCTGCTTCCTGAATAGTCAAGACAAGCTTCTCAAGGCTATTGACGCCGGCGCCGATGTCAATATCCCAGGCAGGTTGCGACGCTCCACCCCACTTCACCTCGCCGCCGGCGTTGCCGGCCTGAACGTCGTAAAAACTCTAGTCAAACATGGTGCGGATGTCCTGGCCGTAAACTATGATGGCCAAACCATCCTGCACGCGGCTGCCCAAGGCGCTGACCTCGCCGTTGTGCGTTTCCTGCTCAAGCCATGCCGCGATCTGATCAACACGAGGGATTACTACGGTCGGACGGCGCTGCATTATGCCGTCCGGGAAAATTCTTTAGCGGTGGTCAAGGCTTTGGTCGCCGCCGGTGCGGACCTTGAATTGCGACCTGCCGGCGGCGAATCACTGATTATGACCGCCATCAAATACAACAGCGAGGCGGCTGAAGACATCATCCCCATGCTGGAGTACTTCATTAAACAGAAGCTTCTGGTCAACATCAAAGATGCCAGTAACTGCACCGCGCTGTTCCATGCCGTTGAGCACAGCAATCTGCCGGCCGTCCAACTGCTGCTGCGGAACCATGCCATACCGCACTTCTACAACCAGAACGGACGGTCGCCCCTCCTGCAAGCCGTCCTGCAGCAAGA
>JAAZKQ010000780.1 GCA_012799755.1 Lentisphaerota bacterium
AGCCACGCCGCCGGTTTTTTCGCCGATTGGGGCAGATTCCCGCAGATTGCTTGTCTCATGCGCAGGAGGGGCCTCCAGGAGTCCCCGGCGTCGGCCAACCAGTCTCCTGAGTCCAATGTGTCATTCCCCGCAGTCCCGGGCGTCTCAGTTGTCCAATCCATGGGATCATGCCTTATGAGTCGTGAGTCCTCGCCCCAGCGCCGCCGCCAATGACTCCCATCGGTCTCAGGAGTCCCCTGGGACCGGCCAATATCAATAGCTGACCGCTTCCGCCGCTGTTGTTGATTTGTCTCATTGGGGGTGGACGTTGGCGCTGGGCTTCCTATATTGAACAGTAGCTTTTTCGGCGCGTCGTTTGGCGTTGTCGAGCAGTGCTTGAAGTGCATCACAACAGCAAGGAGTGGACAGATGGGCAATTACGGCAAGGGCGACACGAGCTGGTTCACGCACGACCGATTCGGCATGTTCATCCACTGGGGCTTGTACGCCATGCTTGGGCGGCATGAGTGGGTAAAACATCGCGAGGAGATCACCGACGAGGACTACCAGGTGTACTTCGATCTATTCAATCCCGATCTTTTCGATGCGAAGGAATGGGCGAAGCTCGCGCGGGAAGCCGGCATGAAGTACCTCGTGCTCACCAGCAAGCATCACGAAGGCTTCTGTCTTTGGGACAGCAAATACACCGACTACAAGGCGACCAACACGCCTTGCGGCCGCGATCTGCTCCGGGAAATCGTTGATGCTTTCCGAGCCGAAGGTCTGCGGATTGGCTTCTACTACTCGCTGATTGACTGGCACCATCCGGATTTCACCTTGGATCGCATCCATTCCATGCGCAACAAGAGGAAGCCCGAGGAGTTCAACAAGGGCCGCAAGCTGAGCCGCTATGCCAAGTACATGCGCGATCAGGTCACCGAGCTCTTGACCAACTACGGCAAGATTGACATTATATGGTTTGACTTCAGCTATCCGGGCGAAAATGGCAAGGGCCGCGAGCAGTGGGAATCCGAGAAGCTGGTCAAGCTGGTGCGCAAACTGTGCCCGGACATCATGATCAACAATCGCTTGGACCTCCCGGAAGCCGCCGACGTCATTACCCCTGAGCAGTACACGCCGGACAGGGGCTTGGTTGACGCAGGGGGCAAGCCTGTGGTCTGGGAAGGTTGCCAGACCTTGTCGGGGTCATGGGGTTACCATCGCGATGAGGCGACCTGGAAGAGCGTGAAGATGTGCATTGAGATGCTGGTGAACCACGTGTCGCGCGGGGGCAACCTGCTCATGAACATCGGCCCCACATCGCGCGGCTACTTCGACCAGCGGGCGAAGGATCGCCTGGCGGGCTATGCGGCCTGGATGAAAGTCCATAGCCGGTCAATCTATGGTTGCGGGCAGGCGCCGGCGGACTTCCCGGCGCCCAACGACTGCCGCTACACCTACAATGCGGAGACGAAGTGCCTGTACCTGCATTTGTTTGCCTGGCCCTTCAAGCACATCCATCTGGCGAACCTGGCGGGCAAGGTCAAATATGCGCAACTGCTGGCTGATGGGAGCGAAATCAAGCGTCGCGAGGCCGGAACGGCCATCCATGCCGCTCTGAACAGCAGCTCACCCGGCAACGCGCTGACCTTGGAATTGCCGGTGACGCTGCCCTCCGCCTGCTGCGAGGTGCCGGTGATTGAGCTGTTCCTCAAATAAAACGCGTCAAGTAGCACAGCGTCGCCCCAGGACTTGCCCTGGGGCGACGTTTTTTTATGGTGCGGGCACGAGGTCAAGCAATTGCGCGACGATGTCTCGCGCGGTGACTTTCTGGGCATCAGCCTCAAAGCTGGTGAGCAGTCGGTGGGCGATGACCGCCGGCGCGCACGCCTGGATGTCATGTGGGACGACGTGGCTGCGGCCATTGAGCAGCGCATGGGCCTTGCCGGCCAGGACGAGCGCGAGGGTAGCGCGTGGAGATGCCCCGCAGTCAATAAGTTCGGTGATGTCTGCCAAGGTTTCACGCTTGACGAAGCGCAGTTCGGCGTCTTCGCCGGGGCGGGTGGCAATAACCAGGTCAAGCACGTAATCCCGCAGGCGCGGCGCCATGTGGACGGCATCAACTTGTTGGCGCAGCGCCATGATCTCCGCGCAGGACAGCACGGGCTGGGCGCTTGCGTTGCTTGCTGTTTTGGCCATGCGTTCGAGAATGGCCAGCTCCTCCTCGCGACTTGGATAGTGCAGGGCGATTTGCAGCATGAAGCGGTCTTTCTGCGCTTCGGGCAGTTCGTAGGTGCCGCTGTGTTCAATGGGATTCTGGGTGGCGACGACGAAGAAAGGCTGTGGCAGGGGTATGGTTCTGCCGGCTATGGTCACCTGCTGTTCCTGCATGGCCTCCAGGAGTGCGCTCTGCACTTTGGCCGGCGCGCGGTTGATCTCGTCCGCCAGGACCACATTGGCGGCGATGGGGCCGGGCTGGGCTTCGAAGCGTTTTTCGGCCTGGTTGAAAACCGTGCTGCCGCAGATGTCGGCGGGAAGCAGGTCGGGGGTGAATTGAATGCGGGCGAAGCTGCCGCCGAGGCATTGGGCGAGGGTTTTGACGGCGAGTGTCTTGGCCAGGCCGGGGCGGCCTTCCAGGAGCACATGGCCGCCGCAGAGCAGCCCGATGATCATGCCGTCAACGAGTTCGCGTTGACCCACGAGTACGCGACCGATCTCTTCGCGGAGCGCGGCGATGCGTTGCGTGCAGGACATGTCGGTGCTGTGATTGTTCATGAAGCGCGTCAGCGTTGAGCCGTGGTGTTTTCCGGTTTTGCTTTGTCATGCCGACGCATGTTACGCAGCCAGCGTTTGAGGATGCGGGCGCGGCGCTGGACGTGGCGACGAACTTCGGTTGGGCCGTAGGCGACGACGACAATGGCCAGCAGCAAGGCAAAGATTCCGAGTGCCTGACTGCCTCGCCGCCAAGGCATCTCGCCGGCAATGAGGTAGTACAGCGTGGTCAGTATCGCCTGGAGCAGGAAGATCGGCGGGATGAGTTTGGGCGCGGCCAAGCGCAGCCACGCTTCGCTCAAGTAATAGATCGGCACGACGAAAATCAGCCCCCACAAGCAGATGGCGGACACGCCCATGACGGCGACGCCGGCCAGGCTGACCGTGAGCGGCAGAAGGGGCGTGAGGGGATTGCCGGGGGCATCGCCCAGCAGCATCGCGCTCAGCGTCGCCAGGCAAATGGTCAGCCAAAGAGTGAAAATGCGATAGAAGCTCAAGCGCTTTTCGGAGCGGGATGTTGCAGTGGGAGTGTGCATGATATCCATTGTTTACTGGTGAAAGGCGGCTGGACGGCAACCGGTCATTCTTTGATAATTGGCCGTTTTCTGTTGCCTTGCAATAGAACCCATCTTTCCTGTTTGCTATTGTTTGCTATGTCGCACCCTTACAGGGTGCAATTTCGGCGGG
>JAAZKQ010000781.1 GCA_012799755.1 Lentisphaerota bacterium
GGAAACAGGCGCTATCTTGGTAAAAGTGGACAAGACAGGCAGCCGTGGACAACATGTGCCATCGTCCATCGTGTCCATAATGTCCATGTTGCGCCGTAGGCGCTTAACCATGCTTAACCCCAGCCTTCAGGCTGGGGTGGCGAGCTACCCATGAGGCAGTGCCTTGTAAAGGCACAACAGCAGAAAATGACCATCGGCACGACCGGTATCAATCGGTGACCGGTTACGGACATTAAAAGAAAAGAGCGTCTTTTTCGCGCAATTTCCGGACAAGAAAGTAAATTAAAGCAATATAGTCATTATTTCCCGCTTCCGACGATAGGCAACAGTTGCCAGAAAGACGCTCTTGGTATGGAACAGAGCAAGATTCGTAATATCGCGATCATCGCCCACGTTGATCACGGCAAAACCACCCTGGTTGATGAGTTATTCAAATTCGGTGGCATGTTTCGGGACAATCAGAAGGTCGCCGAGCGCCTAATGGACTCCAATGAGCTTGAACGCGAGCGAGGCATCACCATCACGGCCAAAAACGGCTCGTTCCACTACAAGGACTACCGTATCAACATTATTGACACGCCCGGTCACGCTGATTTCGGCGGCCAGGTCGAGCGCGTGTTGAAAATGGCTGACGGCGCCCTGCTGCTGGTGGACGCCCAGGAAGGCCCCATGCCCCAGACTTTTTTCGTTTTGAAAAAAGCACTGACCCTGGCCCTGCCGATCATCGTCGTCATCAACAAGATTGACAAGCCGGCCGCCCGCCCGCACTGGGCCGTTGATCAGGTCTTCGATCTCTTCGTACGGCTCAACGCGCCGGATCAGATACTGGACTTTCCGGTGGTCTACGCATCAGGCCGCGAAGGTTATGCGGTTGACAATCTCGACGATGAACACAAGGACCTCTCGCCGCTCTGCGAACACATCATCAAACGCATACCGGCGCCGGTGGGTTCCAGTGACGATCCCTTGCAGGTCCTGGTCAACTCCATTGACTACTCACCCTACCTGGGGCGCCTGGGCATCGGCAAGATCACCGGCGGCCAGCTGAACATCAACAAGGATGTCGCCGTCGTCATGCGCGATGGCAGCGTCAAGCCCGCCCGCATAACCAAGGTCTTCCGCTTCGAAGTCAATCAGAAAATACCCGTGGATAGCGCCTGCTGCGGCGACATCGTGGCCATCTCCGGCATGGACGACGTCACCGTCGGCTGCACCTACACCGACCCGCAGGACCTCCGCCCCCTGCCACCAATGGAGATTGACCCGCCGACCATCTCCATGAGTTTCATCCCCAACGACTCGCCCTTTGCCGGCCGGGAAGGCCAGTTTGTTACCTCGCGGCATCTTGCGGAACGCCTCGCCCGCGAAATTATGGCGGACGTCGCCCTGCAGGTGACCCCCTTGGGCGAAGGCATGGGCTACCAAGTTGCCGGTCGCGGTGAACTGCATCTATCCATCCTCATTGAAAAAATGCGCCGCGAAGGCTACGAATTCCAAGTCACCCGCCCGCAGGTCATCTTTCAGGAGAAGGACGGCAAAACCCTTGAGCCTTTCGAAGAGCTGATCATTGACGTTGATGAAGATTATGTCGGCGTGGTCATGGAAAAACTCGGTCATCGTAAAGGCCGCATCCAGACCATGGACACCGGCAATGGCATGGCCAGGCTCAATTACCTCATTCCCACCCGTGGCCTCCTCGGCTACCGCTCGGAATTCCTCACCGACACCAAGGGAATGGGCGTCATGAACTACGTTTTCCATGGCTACGACAAGCACGTCGGCGAGATCCGTCATCGCACTCGCGGCGCCTTGGTCTGCATGCAGCCCTGCAAGACCGTCGCCTATGCCCTCTTCAATCTCCAGGAACGCGGCAGACTCTTTCTCGAAGCCGGCGTGGATGTTTACGAGGGACAAATCATCGGCGAGCATTGTCGTGAAGGCGATTTGATTGTAAATCCCGCCAAGGGCAAGAAATTAACCAATATGCGCGCCTCGGGTTCCGATGAGGCGGTAATCCTCACCCCGGTGCAACACATGAGCCTCGAAGACTGCATCGCTTATATCAACGAAGACGAACTCGTCGAAATCACGCCGGAAAATATCCGCCTGCGCAAGCGCCACCTGCGCAAGTGGTAACGACTGACGACAGTGGCAGCCGGACGACAGGCGGCAAAAAAGCCCCGCAAGTCAATATTCAGCCGCGCGCTGACCATCGTCTCGCATCAATCACGCAACAGCGCAGCAAGGACTGTAAAGGAAGAATCAGACCATGAGCACAGATAGAAAAGCCCGCATGGGTGACGCCCTGCTGATCCACTATATCTGCCGTTCAGCCGATGGCGTACTGCTGGAAACCACTCATGAAGCGCCGCCACCCATGATTCGCCTCGGTGCACAAGACGTCCTGCCGGCCCTGGAGAAGGCCTTTGTCGGCATGAGCGCCGGCGAGAGCAAGCGAGTGCGCTTGACACCCAAACAGGCCTTCGGCCCCTACCGCGAAGAACTGGTCGCTGATGTACCCGTCAGCCAACTCGACCTGGAAGCCGTCCCCCAACCCGGCATGCAGGTCGAAGTCGTCCCCGATGGCGATGAAGAACCCATGCTCGGCCGCATTGTCGAGGTCGGCGAAAACGCCGTGCAGGTTGATTGCAATCACCCCCTCGCCGGCGAAACCCTTGTCTACGACCTGACCCTGGTCGCTTTCAGTGACGACAAGGCCTGAGCTGCCTGAAAGCGGCTGGAAGCCGCTTCTACTCTGCAGCGGCAAAGGCTGCAGAGGCCCTGCCTGAAAGCGGCTGGAAGCCGCTTCTACTCTGCTGCGGCAAGACAGGCCGCCGGAATCTGCGATAATCTGCGCAATCTGCGGATAAAAAAGTCCCCTTCGCCCCTTCGCGTGAGACAAAGCATCCCTTGCTTGAATACCCCAGAAAAATAACAAACGTAAATTTTAAACTCTTTTTTAAAATAATTGTTTCATTCCTACGTTAGTATACTGTTCACCGGCCAGGCATAATGAATGCCCATATCGGCACAGCCTGTGATGGAAAGGACAGGTCATGGCAAAAGACGACAAAGCTTCCGATGTGAAAGAGCGCTTGTTGATGGCGGGACTGAAAGTGTTCGCCGGCAAGGGCTACGACGGCTCGACCGTCCGCGAAATCTGCGAGGAAGCCGGCAGCAACATCGCCGCCATCAATTATTACTTTGGTGACAAGGCGGGTTTTTACGGAGCAGTACGCAACTATGCCCGTCAAGTTCGCCGGGACAACATGCAGCGCTGCTGGGACCTCATTGCGATTGATCCTTGGCAGGCTCTGCGCGCCCACATTGATATTTTGCTGGACAGCACCTACAACAGTACCATGTCACAGATCAACTGGCTGCACATGCGCGATCTGGTTGACACCAACAATCTCCATCTCATCCCGCAGGTCCCCAACCGCGACAAGATCATCAAAAGCTATGAGGAGCGCATGACCAGCCTGCTCTCAGCCTTGCTCGGCCCTGCTGCCACCGAAGCCAATGTCAGCCTGGTTCGTTACACCTATCACAGTCTCTGCCTCTTCCTACCCATTCAGACTCATGCCGAACAACAATTTTTCCACGGTAAGGGGCCTTTCTCGCTCGGCAGCAATCACGACAAGACTTCCCTGACTAACTATATCCTTGACATCGTCAAGCACGTCGTAGACGATATGAAGGCAAAACACGAAAGCACTCCGTCCCCGACCCACGCATAAGGCATTTTCCGCATGAAAAATCGTTTACGCATTCTCGCTTTTGCCCTTCTCGGCAGCGGCGGCCTCCTGGCCCAAAGCAAGGCCGGCAGTCAGTCACCAGCCGATACCCTACAGCTACCCAGCGCCCAGCCCACTCACGCCCAACAGAGCGACAGGCCTCCGGCTAAATACCGCTGGACTCTTGCCGAAGCCAAACAGCTTGCCTTGGAGCGCAGCCCAACTCTCGCCCAAGCCAAAGCGCGCATTGACCGCGCCGTCGCTGAAGTTGATATCGCCAACTCCGCCTACTGGCCGACCCTTGATGTCGTCGCCGGCGCCACCCGCAACCGTGACAAGGCCACCCGACCCAATCGCGACTACGACAACAAGAGCAGCTACCGCGTCGGTCTCGCCAGTGACTGGCTGTTGTTTGACGGTTTCCAACGCCGCTTCAATGCCCTCAGCGCCAAATACGGCCTGAATTCCAGCACGGAAAGCCACCACGACGTCCAACGCCTGCTGCTCCAAGCCGTCTCCACCGCCTTTCATGTGGCTCTGCTCTCACAAGACAGCATGGAAATCGCCCGGCAGGACGCCAGCTTCAACCGCCTGCTCCTTGAAGACGCGCGCAAACGCCATGCCGGGGGCGTCGCACCCCCAAGCGAAGTGCTCAACTTCGAACTGCAAGTCGGCAACGCCGAAGTTGATTATATCGCCGCCGAGCGCGCCTGGCGCCAAGCCATCGTCGTCCTGGCCTCACTGCTGGCCGTCAGCGAAGATGATATTTGGGCTAAGGTCGAACTCATCCCCCCCTCGCCCGAACTTCTGCACTACGAGCTGTCCCTGCCCAAGCTGCTGAACGTCGCCCTGGAGCGGCGGCCGGACCTGCGCATCGCCGA
>JAAZKQ010000782.1 GCA_012799755.1 Lentisphaerota bacterium
CAAGATCTATATTGGCTCTTATGTGAAGAGCATTGGTATTATATGTCCCAGTAAAAACACGCCGCTGGCCTGTCACATAGTTTGAACCGCGCCTACGGCGCTGAAAACGATGGGACCTATGGAAAGTCCGGGCGGCGTATGCAACACGGCGGGAAATAGGAGGGTACGGCCGGCGGAGCGTATCCGAAAGCGGCTGGAAGCCGCTTCCACTCTGGCCGGAAACAGACGATGGAAAAGGGCCACCCGGCGCTGAGCCAAAAACCGGCTATGCTTTTCGGATGAGTTCCAGTTCAAAGCAGGCCGCTGTCAAGGCACCATTGCAGGGCGGCGACCAGCCCTTGCGGCGTTGTTTTCTGGGGCGCGTAGCCAAGAACGCGCTCTGCCTTGCTGATGTCAAAGCACATGTGCTCCATGAGGAAGCCAAGGCGATTCTTCCAGGTCACTTCCGGGTAGATGCGCATCAAATCCTCCGGCGGCACGCTGGTGACCTCGGAGCTGCTGCCCAAGAAATCCATGGCGGTCTTCAGATAGGCGCCCAAGGTGACGGCGCGTTTGCAGGAAATGATGAAGACTTCCCCGCGGACGGCATCCGGTTTGGCCAGCCCAAGGACAAAGGCCGAGGCCAGGTCCCAGTTGTATCCCGACTGCAACAGGATCTGCTCGCAGGTTGGTATGCTGATCGGCTCGTTAGCCTTGAGGCGACGATAGAAATTGATGTCCCGGCCACCCCACAGCTCCAGCGGCATCCGACCTGGGCCGATGATATTGGTGGGGCGGAAAATGGTGATCGGGAAGCCGTCCTGCGCGTACAAGTCCAAGGCGGCTCCATCGCGGCAGCATTGCGAATAGAAATTGACCGGCGTCTCCTCGCGCCAAGGATGAAGCTCATCCGCCGGCATGTACTGCAATGGCACGAAGGTGCCGGTGGAACTGCAGAAAAAGACATTTTCAGCGGCCGGCAAATACTTCCGAATCAGGTCAATGGTGCCGATATTCGGCACGGAGTCAATGACGGCGTCATACTGCAAGCGCCGGCCAAGAGAGTTCATGAACTCGGGGTCGTTCTTGTCGCCATGGATCATCTCAACGCCGGCCAGGTCCACCATCTCGCGCTTGTTCTGCCCGCGGGTGACGCCATAAACACGATGCCCGGCGTCAACAGCCAGACGGGCAATGCGGCCGCCGATCTCCCCCGACGCGCCAAAGACAATCACTTTTCTTGTCATGATGATAATTCCTCTGCCTGGATGATGCATGGATGACAATGCCGGCCGCTGCCGCGCACTCTTGCCCTGTATTCTACCGCCCGGCAGGGCAAGTAACCGGTCAGTCTTTATCTGAGCGAAGCCATAGAGTGTTTCATAGGCCCCATTGACACTCCTCGTCCCTGCGAACTGCGACGCCAGCCGCCCGTTTCCCAACTGTGCCGTGAACTTCCCTGCCGTCAGACAAGCTGTTTGGCAGGGACAAAACGGCAGCATGCAGATCGTCAGGCGCACAGTATACTTGTGTCAGCCCTGCGCGCGGCCGCAATCTCGTCCACCATGCCACAGCGGCATTTTTATGTTCGGGCCCTCGCGCGCGCCCGTACCATTGGATGGGGGCCCCCTAGGGTGGGTGGGCTGCTGATTTCAAGGAACGGCACGAAACATAGCCGAAAAACCGACATTTTTCACGCAAAAAAAACGCCGAGTGACAGCATTTTGTGCTTTGCCATGATTTCAGCGCAGCTCTCACAAGGATTTTCGCGCAGTTTCCTGTGAGTTTGGATGAGCCCCAACTCCTCGGCTCTTGCCCTCCATTTTCCCAAACAAGGGCATAACGGTACGGTCATTGACCACACATTGGCAGCCGTCATCCCGGACCGCCTTGTTGACGCCGTCCTGCCGCCAAGCGCCAACTCGTGTCCCGTTGGCATGTAGGAGGCCTTTGGCGCTAAAAACACAAGGCGGCGGGAACAGGCTGTTATCAAACGGTGGCCGCTTGCTCTTCTCCTGCCCGGGCGAGGATAATCAGGATCGCTCCCAAGAGGACAAGCGCCACGGTGACAGCCTGGCGGCCGGTGATGGACTCGCCCAGCCACAGCAGGGAAATGATAATCGTGAACAGTGGCGCAAACTGCTCCCAGGCCGCCGCCACCGCCACCCTCACCCACTTCAAACCGTAGAGATACAAGCCGAAGGCCAGGCCGGTCACGCACACGCCTTTGCCAATCAGCAACAGCCATTCCGCCGGCTGAATGGCCTTGTAGGCATCAACCCCGTCAACGCATAGTGAGAGAATCAGCGTGATGCTGCCGGCGGACAAGAGTCGCAGTCCGCTCAGCGACAACGGCGCAATTTCCCGCAGGAGCAGTTTGCCGCCGATGGTTCCGAAGGTCCATAGTAAAGCCGCGCCGAAGGCAAGAAGCCAGCCCCAGAGACGGTTGTCGCCAAGGCCGGCGGCATCGGCCCAGGCAAGGTAGATGCCCTGGCCGTAGGCGCCAAGCACCAGCAGCATGCCCAGGGCCGTCCAGCGGTTGATGGTCTCTCCCAAAAACACCCAGGCTCCAAGAATGGCAAAAGCCAATTGCGAGCGCAAGGCCAGACCAACCAGCCCCGGGTGCAAATACTTGATCGCGTTGACGTAGCAGAAATCCGCCAAGATCGTGCCGAACAGCACATAACAGACAAACAGCAGGAGCAGCTTGGGGCGCTGCCGCAACAACGCCGTTCCACGCCAAGCCGGCACAACAAACATCAGTCCCCCGCAGATGCTGCCAATGGCCAAGATGACCAGCCGCGGAAAATCAGCCCCCAGATAACGTATGATCACCGGGTCGCAAGACCATAGCAGCCACGCAGCCGCTACTGCGGCATTTGCACCACGCCCAGCCCTGTTCTCGGACACGCCACACCTTCTTTCGCATCCGCGCTCAAAGGGCGATGCCCAGCAAGCCCAGCAGCAACATGCTCACTTCGCCAAGGTAATAGTAGGCCGAAAACGCCTCACGCTCGCTGCGGAACGCATCCTTGGGCCAGAAGCTGGTAAGTGCCTGGGGCAGGAGCCAAGCCAAAATCAAGGCAAACAAGCTTAGTACAAAAACTCCTTGCCGACCCGGCAACAGCCGACCGCCAAAACCGCAAATCAGCAGCACAATCGCCGCCGCCGCCACCCAGTGCGCAGGCAGCGACGAGCCTCCGCGTTTCAGGTTCTCGCCCCACTGAATCTCCAGGGCAATCACCGTTGCCAAGCACATGGCCGGCAGCAGCCATAGCCAGAACCCGCGATAGATCAGCAGAAAATAACACATGGGCTGGATGAATATCGCCACGCTGCGCAATGCGTCAGCGTAGTTCTCATGGACAGACAACTCGCGGCCTTGGGAATCACGCGCTCGTCCAAGGGCCAGTATGGCGCCGTTGCTCTCCCGGTCACCGGGCAAATAAATCCGCAATGCCCAAGCCGCTGCCGCGCCGCAAAAGGCCGACAGCAGCCTATCGCCGACAAACCAGCTGACCAAGCCGGCAGCGACGGCAATCGCCAAGGCCATCACGCTGCGCGCCAGTACAATCTGCTCCGCCCGCGGCGGCGTCGCCCGCAGGGCAAAACCATCTCGGCCGAAATCAAAGCGAGTCACCCATGCCAGAGCCTCAAGAAATGGCGTCATACCGTCATCTCCTCGTGCTTATGCTTGTTGTGAAGAGTTAATTAGTGTGCGAGTTTAGCCATGGTC
>JAAZKQ010000783.1 GCA_012799755.1 Lentisphaerota bacterium
AGCTTCGCCGACTGGCGCCAAAGAGGCCGAGGAACACGAACATAAACGGCGCTTCACCCAGGGCGACGCTCCGCCTTCGGCGTCGCTTTGCCCTGGGCTATCATAGCTCGCGCTTTCAGCGCTCAAAATGCCAGGGAAAAGAAGTTTTGGCGGGGCGGTCAGAATGACCGCAGGCACATAGTTATCAATGGGTGAGTGCTTACGCGTCTTTGGCATTCTTGGCAAGCCACCTTCATTGAATCGCCGCATCAAGCAGTAGGTTTCATGCCCCATGATGCCGCAAGTAAACGCGGCGTGGTAAACTTCGCGGACAAACTCCGTGGCCTCACGGCATGCCAGGCGGCGTCCCTTTCCCGCCACTCCCTCAGCAGCCTCACATCCGCCCGGAGCGAATGATGCTCCACAGCAACCAGAAGCCCAGAAAAGCCGAGAAAACGAAGCCGACAATGCCCATCACGGGCGCGTCCAGCACTTTCGGGCCGCGATCAGAGTGAATCACAATCGCCGAGCCGACCACAATCCCCCCGAGCACGATAGATGCTGCCAAGCGATTGCAAATCCGGTCCAGACTGCGCAGCGTCGCGTCCACACTTTCGAACTGATGCCGCAGTTTCAGCCGGCCATGCAGCAACTGCCGCAGCACTTGGCGATAATTCTGCGGCAATTCCTTGGTCAACGCGAGCCAATCGTCCACCACGCTGATTGAGGAGTGGGCGAGCCGCATTGGGTTATAGCGCCGCAGCATCCACCGCGTCGCAAAAGGCTGTAAATGCTTGACGATCTCAAATTGCGGATTCATCCGCCGCCCTAATTCCTCCACAAAACCCAGGGCGCGCAGCATGATATAAATCGGCGATTTGATACTCAGCCCCTGCCGCCGACAGACGCTGTACAAGTCCTGGAGGGCCGCTCCGACGTCAAACTGCGCGATGTTGCCGTGGAAATAGCGGCTGACGAGCATCTCCAAGTCCCGTTCCAGCTCGCCCATGTCGGGCTCGCCGTCGCAATGCGTCAGCCGCAGCAGATAATGCACCGCCGGCTGGTAATGCCCCGCCAAGACCTCCACCAGCAAGTTGGCGAAGTCGTCGCGCTCGCTCGGCGTGATCCAGCCCATCATGCCGAAATCAACATAGCAGATCACATTCCCCGGCAAGATGAACATATTGCCAGGATGTGGGTCGGCATGAAAAAAGCCGTGGTCAAAAAATTGCTCCAAGACCAGATCGGCACCGAGGTCGCTGATCTTCTCAAAGTCATAACCGCCCGCGCGCAAGGCGTCAATCTCCGAGGCTTTGATGCCATGAATGTACTCCATCACCAGCAGGCGCCGCGTTGATAAATCCTGGAAGACCTTCGGCACCCGCACACCAGCACGCTTGCTGAATTGTCGGCTGAAACGCTGCTGATTCGACAGCTCAATCGTGAAATCCAGCTCTGCCGACAAACTGCGCGCAAACTCGTCCACAATTCGCGTCGGGCGTAGAAAACCCAGCTCCTCGCTGTGCTGCTCCAGTTGGTTGGCCAGATAGCCAAGCACCTCAAGGTCAATGGCGATGTTCTTCTGGATATTCGGTCGCTGGACTTTGACGAAGACCTCCGTGCCGTCCAGCAGCCGCGCCCGATGCCCTTGGGCA
>JAAZKQ010000784.1 GCA_012799755.1 Lentisphaerota bacterium
CCTCCAAGAGTCCCCGGCGTCGGCCAACCAGTCCCTGAGTCCAATGTGTCATTCCCCGTGGTCCCGGGCGTCCCGGTTGTCCAATCCATGGGAACATGCCTTATGAGTCGCGAGTCCTCGCCCCAGCGCCGCCGCCAATGAGTCCCGTCGGTCTCAGGCGTCCCCCGGAACCGACCAATATCAATGGGTAACCGATTACCCCCGTAAGCGGCCACTCTTTGATAACAGCCTGTTCCCGCAGCCTTTTGTTTTCAGCGCCAAAGGCCCCCACATGCCAACAGGACACGAGGTGGCGCTTGGCGGCGGGGCGGCGTCAAAAAGGCGGTCCGGGACAACGGCTGCCATGTGGTCAAGAACCGTGTCGTTATGCCCTTGTTCGGCAAAATGGAGGGCAAGAGCCGAGGAGTCAGGGCTCATCTAAACTCGCGAAGAAGTGCGCGAAAATCCTTATGAGAGCACATCTGAAATCATGGCAACGCACAAAATGCTGTTACCCGGCGATTTTTTGCGTGAAAAAAACCGGTTTTTCGGCTATGTTTCGTGCCGTTCCTTGAAATCATCAGCCCACCCACCCTAGGGGGCCCCCATCCAATGGTACGGGCGCGCGCCCGCGCACGAGGGCCCGAACATAAAAATGCCGCTGTGGCATGGTGGACGCGACTGCGGCCATGCGCAGGGCTGACACAAGTGCACTGTTCACCTGACGATCCGCATGCCGCCGTTTTGCCCCTGCAAAACAGCTTGTCTGACGGCGAGAAAGTTCACCGCGCAGTTGGGAAACGGGCGTCTGGCGTCGCTGTTCGCAAGGACGAGGAGTGTCAATGGATGAGCGATTACGCCCCCGGTAAAACCGGCCACTCTCTGGTATGGGACATGGGGACGCATGAGACCTAGGGCGGTATGCGCTATCGTCCATATTGTCCATACTGTCCATAGTTCCATCAGTTGCAGGCAGCTACAGGTGCCGTGACATGCCCCCGCCAACCGTCCATTTCGCCTGGTATCGCAAACAACACCAGGCGCTCAGCATCCCTGACCGCGAAGCGGCGGACGACGCCAATCTGCCGCATAATGACAATAAACGCCCTGAACGGGGCGTCTTGAACTATGTCGCTGCACCACAGACGTCGCAGCTGAAATAACAGCCCTTTGCCGCAAATAACAACAACACGGAGGACGCAATGTCAGATAAAAACGCTACTCGCAAATGGCGCCAGATGTTCCAAATCCAAGAGGATGCGCAAGTATCCTACAGCAGCTTCCGACCGGATAGCACACCCGGTTTGGACAGCAAAGAGGAGGGCCTCGCTCTCCTCAACAAAAACACCGCCCAAATCAACGACTTGCAGGAACGGCTATACGCAGAAGGCAAGCAAGCGCTGTTGGTCGTCCTTCAGGCCATGGACACCGGCGGCAAAGACGGCACTATCCGCGCCGTGTTCGGCCCGCTCAGCCCCCTGGGCGTACGTGTCACCAACTTCAAGGCGCCATGCGGACGAGAACTCACCCAGGATTACCTGTGGCGGGTACACTTGGCCGTTCCAGGCAAGGGCGAGATCGGCATCTTCAACCGCTCGCATTACGAAGATGTGCTTATCGCCAGGGTGCGGGAGCTTGCGCCAAAAGACGTCATCAAACAGCGCTACCGCCAAATCAATGACTTCGAAGCATACTTGAGCGAAAACAACATCCGCATCATTAAATTCCACCTCTGCATCAGCAAAGAAGAACAGCGCGAGCGCCTCCTCAGTCGCCTGCAAACCAGCGAGAAAAACTGGAAGTTCAGTCACGGCGACCTCGCTGAGCGTGCGCTCTGGAACGATTACGAAGACGCCTATGAGCAGGTTTTCAGGCACTGTTCATCCGTCATCGCGCCGTGGTACGTCATCCCCGCCAATAAAAAATGGTACCGCAACGCCGTCGTCAGCCAGATCGTTCTGGAGACGCTGCAAGACATGAAACCGCAGTTTCCAGCGGCTCCAGCCGATCTCGATCAGGTAGTCATTGACTAGGGCGCCTTTAACCGCTACTTTATGGTTTTTTCCGTCTCCAACCGTTGTCCCTGTCCGGGTGCAGCCAAAGTGCTTTATGCCTGCGACTGTCCTCGGCAACCGTGGCGCGTCGTCCCGCCGGCAACAGAACACTACAACAGGTAATTCCATATCATGACAGTACGCGGCATCATTCTGGCCTTTCTCGGAGCGATTTTCATTGCCGCCGGCGGCTACATTAACGATTGCGTGTTGGGCCTGGAAAGTTTTACCAACGGCCAGTTGATCCCCATCATCGTGGTGGGATCGCTCTGCCTGTTCGTGCTGGTCATCAATCCACTCTTGACTGCGCTGCGTCCCAAACTGGCCTTGACGACCGGAGAACTGGCCTTGATTGTCGTCCTCTGCAGCGCTGCCTGCAGCATACCCGGCCGCGGTCTTTTTGAGCAATTCACACACACCATGGTAATGCCCTACCATTGGAACCGCGTCACCCCCGGCTGGCAGGAAAACAAGATCCTCGACTACGCACCCGAAAATGCCCTGGTCAAGGTCACTGAAGACAGTTACGACCAAGTCGTCGGCACCTACATCATGGGCGCACCCCGCGGGGCTGCGCCCCCGCCGAACATTATCGCCTCGCTGACGCAAAAATGGCAGCGCGTACCCTGGGACGCCTGGAAACCACCGCTCTTCACCTGGGTGCCCCTGGTCTTGCTCAGCGCCCTCGCGTCAGTATGCCTGGCGCTGATCACCTACAAACAATGGGCCGCACATGAATTCCTCAGTTTCCCGATTGCCGACTTCAATGACAGCCTCATCGAACGCAAGCCCGGCGATCTCCTGCCGACCATCGCTAAAAGCAAACTATTCTGGATTGGCTTTCTCCTGCTGCTAATCATACGCATCAACAATGGGCTCTGCGTATGGTACCCGGATTACTACATCCCAGTGCGCCTGAGCTGGAGCCTATCGCCCTTCGCCAGCGTCTGGCCTGAACTCTTCCGCGTGCCCTATGGGGCTTCCTTGCTTAATCTGTCTTTCTTCCCGCTGGTCGTGGCCTTCGCCTTCTTCCTCAGCACGGAAATATCCCTGACGCTGGGCATATCTCAGCTCTGCTGGGTTTTTGTGGCTCTGCCCATGGTCAGCGTCGGCATGAATCTATCCACCGATTGGGTCGGCGGCTGGCAGGGCTGGCAGCGCGCAGGGGCTTATATCGCCATGTTCGTCATGCTCTTGTACACCGGCAGGCACTTCTACAGCCATCTGCTCAAATCCGCATTCATCCCCGGCGCCGCCGCCAAAGATCAGGAAAATCGCTCCTACATCTGGGCGATGCGCATCCTCATCGTGGCTTTTGTCGTCATGATCTACCTGGTCTGGCGTCTGGGACTGGAGTTGCCTTACGCCATCATCACCATCGTGCTGATGCTCCTTGCTTTCGTGGTCGTATCGCGCATCAGCGCTGAAACCGGCCTGTTCTTCATTCAGCCCCGCTGGACGATTTTCGGACTGTTGACGGCGGGCCTCGGCAGCTTCGCCTTTCCACCCTCAGCGCAAGTCATTTGCGCCCTGGTCTGCATCATGTTGTGCATTGACCAATGCCAGGCGCTCATGCCCTATTTGACCAACGGCCTGAAGCTTGCCGACCGCGCGCGCATCCGCCCCGCCAAAATCGCTTCGCTGACCATGCTGATGTACACGGTGGCCTGCATCATCGGCCTGTTAGTCCTGCTGGTAGCTGTCTATGAATTCGGCGCGCCGACCAATATGGACTGGCACTACAAGCGCCTGCCGACCATGGCCTTCCGTTCGGCCCTGCCGGAAGTCATGCAACTCCAAGCCATCGGCAGCTTGGAAGAAGCCGCTATCTTACCGTGGTGGCAGCGCCTGACCCGCATCGCCCCGAAGGAGAATTTCCTCGGCGCCTTCATCTTTGGCATCGTTGCGGTCTTCTTTTTCAGTTTTCTGCGCCTGCGAGTCCCCAAATGGCCTTTGCATCCCGTGATGTTCCTCCTCTGGGCGACTTACCCGATGCAGATGACCTGCCATTCATTCTTCATTGGCTGGATGGTCAAAAAATCGGCAATCCGCTTTGGCGGCATACGCATGGCGAAAGTGCTGCGACCGCTGATGGTCGGCGTCATTGCCGGTGAAGTCCTGGCGGCAGTGATCTTTATGATCGTCGGCTTCCTATATTACGCCAATACCGGCCAGAAGCCCCTGCCCTACCGCTGGTTCCCCCGCTAAACAACAGGTGCCGCCGGCAAAGCCCGCACAGTCACCTCTTCCCCGGTTTTCCCTCAATACCCAACAGCTTGGATGATCCTGCAATGAAAACATCTATCAACTGGCTCCGCCGCTATGTCGCTATTCCCTGGTCGCCCAAAGAACTGGCTGCCCGACTGACCGCCGCCGGACTGGAAGTCGAAGGCATTGAATTGATCGGCGAGATTCCCACCGGCGTCATTGTCGCCGAGATTCTTTCACGCAATCCCCACAGCAACTCGGACCACCTAAGCATCTGCACTGTGAACACCGGGCAAGGCGAGCCGCTGCAAATCGTCTGCGGCGCCCCCAACTGCGACGCCGGCAAGAAAGTCCCGCTGGCCACCATCGGCACCCAATTTGCTGACTTCCAAATCAAAAAGGCCAAAATCCGCGGCGTTGAATCCAATGGCATGCTCTGCTCCGCCCGCGAACTGGGCTTGAGCGACGACCACAGCGGCCTGATGATCCTCCCGCCCGACACGCCACTGGGCATCCCCTTGACGGACATCGTCGAGCAGGACGCCGTTATTGACTGGGAGGTAACTCCAAACCGCCCGGACTGGCTCTCCCACATCGGCATCGCCCGCGAGATCGCCGCCGTCGCCCAGCTGCCGCTGCGCCTCCCCGAGCCGATAATCCGCACTCTGCCCGGCAGCTCAATCCACGACTGCGCCGCAGTGAGTGTGCTGGACAGCGAACTTTGCCCACGCTATATCGCCCGCGTCTTCAAGAACATCAAGGTCGGTCCCTCGCCGGACTGGATGGTCAAGCACCTTGAAGCCGTCGGTCTCCGCACGGTCAACAACGTGGTTGACATTACTAACTACGTCATGCTCGAATACGGCCAGCCCCTCCACGCCTTTGACCTCACTACCCTCGCCGGCAACGAAATCATCGTCCGCCGCGCCAAGCCCGGCGAAGAGATCACTGTTCTCGACGGCAGCAAGCTCAAACTCAACAACGAGCATCTGCTCATTGCCGACCGCGACAAAGGCGTCGCCCTCGCCGGCATCATGGGCGGTGAAAACAGCATGATCACTGAAGCAACCACCACGGTGCTGCTGGAAGCAGCCGCCTTTGACCGCAGCAACGTCCGCACCAGCTCACGCACTCTCGGCATTAGCACGGACAGCTCCTACCGCTTCGAGCGCGGCGTCAGCCCGGAAACCACCGCCGCCGCCAGCGCCCGCGCCGCCGCCCTGCTCTGCGAACTCTGCGGCGCCGATCAAGTCGAAGGCGTCATTGACTGCTACGGCAAGCCCTGGCAATGCCCGGAAATCACGCTGCGCGTGCAGCGCTGCAACGCCCTGTTAGGCATCAACTTGGACGCTCCGACCATCGCCTCCTGCCTGGAACGCCGCGGCTTGAGCATCCTCAAGCAGGACGCCGAAGTCATCACCGCCCGCGCCCCAGAGTGGCGCTTTGACCTCCATGCCGAACACGACCTCATCGAAGAGGTCGCCCAAATCAGCGGCTTGGACGCCATCCCGGAAGCGCCCGTAAACGCCAGGCTCGGTGGCGCCATAAAGGACGACCGCTTCCTCCCGTTGGAGGAAATTCGCCGCGAGTTCCAAGCACTGGGCTTGGATGAAATCATCAACTACAGCATGTGGTCCCTGCCGCAGTGTCTGCAAGGCACGACTTTCAGCGAAGAAGAAATCCTCAAGGTTCACAACCCCATCAGCATTGATACGGCCTTCCTCCGCCCGACCCTGTTACCGGGACTCATGCACGTCGTCGCCCACAACATCGCCCACAACGAGCACAATCTGCGACTCTTCGAGCTTGGACGGGTCTTCCGCAAAAACAAGGGCCACTACTGCGAAAACACCCAGGCGGGTATAGTCATCAGCGGCGCCCGCCATCCCGAGCGCTTCGGTAGCGACCTGGCCGCCACCATGGATTTCTACGACCTCAAGGGCTTGCTGACCAGCTGGCTGAAAACGCGCCGCCTGGCGGACGACTGCAACTGGCAGAGCGCGGAATCGCCCGCTTTCAAGCCCGGCGCCGGCGCCACCCTGACAGTCAAGGGCAAAAATATCGCCACCTTCGGTGAAGCTGCCACAGTCCTTACCAAAGGTATCCGCCTGCGCGCGCCGCTCTTCATCGCCCTGATTGACGTGGACGCTCTCCTCAAGCTCAAGGCCCCAGCGCCCAGCTACACGCCCATCGCCCAATTTCCCGCCACCAGCAGGGACATCTCCTTCATCGCGCCGGCCGGACTCACCCACCAGACCATCGTCACCACCATTCGCGACTTGCAGCTGCCATTCGTAGACCGCATTGAGCTCTTCGATATCTTCAGCGATGAAAAAGTCCTGGGCAAGGGCCTCAGCAGTCTCTCCTACTCCGTCACCTTCCGGCACCAGGAACGCACCCTCACCGACGACGAAGTCAACGAACTGCAAACGACCATCCGCAGCGCCCTGGCCGAAAAACTCGGCGTCACGCTGCGCTGAAAACCGCCCGAAAAGCAAAAACAGATGAACCGGATGCTCGAGGACGACACGATGGAACAGGCCCTGAAACAAGCCTGGAACACCTCATCGCCCAGCTCGCCGGAATAATCGGCATGGCCCCGGCGCCATTCAGCATCAGACAGCTGGTCTGGATGGCCCACCGGACGACAGCAGGCCGAATGGGAACGCCCCCACCTGCTGGCGCTTTTGATAAACATGAACCTCCCGCGCGGCAAATCGCGAGTGTCGCCCGGCCGTACTGCGGGCTTGCAGCCCGCAGCGTCAACAAGATATCATCACATAGACATCTTTGCGCCGTAGGCGCTTAACCATGCTTAACCCACCTTCAGGCTGGGGTGGGGGCGGCACCATGAGGCGGTACCTTGTAAAGGCGCTACAACTGAAAAAACACGGCACGACCGGTATCAATGGGTAACCGATTACATCTGACGCAACTTTTGCCACAGAATACTTGAAAATCCATCCCCCGGGATTACGCAGCAAAATTATATTTTCTCGCCCCGAGTATTCTCATCCTAACAAAAAGACGAAAGAACAGCAAATGAAAAAGTTTTTAGCACTGCTCATTCTCTTTGCTATTGCCGTCTCAGCGGCAGAGCTCCGACTCGGCATCATCTCTGACACACAACCCAATAACCCGACAACCAAACCAGGCGCCCCATTCTACTACATGAAGAAATCCTTCGAGAAAATGAAGGCACTAGAAGTAGACGCAGTACTCCTCGTTGGCGACTTGTCAGACAACTCGCTCCCCCATGTTTACGATGGACTCAGGGCTATCTTCGACGAGGTCTTCGGCACCGTAAACCCGCCTCTCTTCCTGCCCATCATGGGAAACCACGACTACTGGATCTACCAAAACAAGGAAAAAACCGTGGATGACCCATATGCTGGCAAGTCCGAAACAAAGATTGCAAGAGAAGAAGTCTTTAAGAAGCACTTGAAAATTGATACAATCAACCCGTCAGTCGTCGTCAAGGGCACCTCAATCATAGGCTGTTCGATGGATAATAACCCGGGACTTTCGCCATCACCAAAAAACTTGGAATTCCTGGAAAACGAAATCCAGAAGGCCATCGCACGCGACCCGAACAAACCCATCATTGTATTCGCACACAACTGCGCCAAGGACACGCTCTATAGCGAAATCTACCACGGAGGCACGCAGGAACTCACAAACCTATTCAAGAAATACCCGCAGGTCATCTACTTCTCGGGACACACGCACACACCATTGGAAGACGAAACGTCCATTTTGCAAAGCGACTTCACCGCTGTCGCGACCTCGACCATGAACTACAACTACATGGGCGAAGGATCGCCCATCTGCTACAGAGGACTGGAATACTCAGAAAGACACCTTCCCAAAAACATGCTTTACGTCACAATCAATGATACAAAGGCTGTCATCCGAAGATACCAACTCAGAGACGACAGCGAAATCCTGGATCCAAACGGAAAACCATGGTCGTTCCCAGTGCCGCCGACAAAGGAGAACTTCGTCTACACACGCGAAAACAAACTCAAAATGTACAAGAGAATCGCGCCGACCTGGCCAGAGAACGCAAGCGTGACGGCAACAGTCGTCCCGGAAGGAAAACCTTTCACAGGAATCAAAATCAGGGGCACAGCGGCGCAACACCCGCATCTCGTATGGGGATACATCGTCGAAATCTTCAGAAAGGATGGAGACCTGTGGATTCAGGAAACCGAAACGCACTACACAAGAAACGGAAGTGATCTCATCAAAGCAAAAGATCCAATCCAAATCTACGGAGACTTCTACCTGGGACTAAACTTCAGAAAAAATTTCTTCGAAGGGACTATCAAGAACATCCCGGCTCGACACTACTTCACAGGATTCGATTTCAAACCAAATACGACGTATAGATTCGATGTCATCCCCTTCGAAAACTTCGGTCTGAAGGGAAAACCAATCTCATGCCAAGTCACGACTCCTGCAGAAAAATTCATACCTGCCAACTAATCACTCAAGCTTGATGCTTCGACCGTGCGAAAAGACAAAACTTTCGCACGGTCTTTTTTTTACTTATACATCATCGCTGAGCCGCAAAACCCAGCTCCGTTTTTTCGGACAAGCTCCTAATTGGCAGCCTGCCGGCGTTGGCGCAGCAGTTCGTTGGTCTGCTTGAGCAGCTGCGTCGGCAGCGTCCTTTTCAGTTCCCTGATCTCATTGCGTTGCCGGCGTAACTTCGTCAGGCAGCCCTCGTAGGCGGCAGCGGCCGGCACCTGTTCCTGCTTGAGTTGCACGGTCAATTCGGTTTCCACGTCCAGCCCCTGGCAGAGCACAAAACAACGGCTGAGCTGTTCCAGGGCCTCAGTCGCATCGCCGTCCCTGGCAAAGCGAGCAGCCGTCTCAGCCAGAAACAGCGGATAGCGGTTGATGTGCAGCAGGAGATGCAGCGCCAACACCCGCAGACTGTCCCGCCGCGCCCAATCAAGCATCTCACCGGGCGTCCACACGCGATCATAGCGCAAGGTCGGTTCGGCCCCTTGTGGTTGCAGCTCACTCAAATCGTAGGCGCGCCGGACCTCGCTCACGCGGACATCGTTGAAAGGGTGAGACTCTTCCTGCATGAACTTCTTCGTGTAGAACTCGTTGACCTCCACCAAGGTCGCCACTCCGGGTCCCCGCAGATTGAAAAACACCCGTACCTGC
>JAAZKQ010000785.1 GCA_012799755.1 Lentisphaerota bacterium
AGTCGCCGCCATTGACTTCCTCAGTTCACGCAGCAGTGTGCGCCCGGCGCTCCTGGGCCTGACTGCCATCCTGGAGTGAAGAGGCTTCTACGCCGGTCGCAAGCGACCGGCCACGGGACAGCCGTTCGCCAAGCGGGGGTAGTGTTACTGGTGGTGCTGCGGGCCGACGGGTTCTGAGCCGCCACTGGCCCGGCGCTCCCCGGCAGCGCGGTTATTTGGCTCTGGGCGCTGCGGCCCCTTCTGCGGGTCGTTTCCGGTCATTCAGTTACCGGTCGCTCGCTTACGGCCGGCAAGTTGAGGCTCATCCCATGTAGAGAATATATGGTTTGGGGATGTTGCCGGTAATGAACTCGCCCTTGTGGAGGAAAAACGCCATGCGCGGCTTCTGCGGAAGATGAAAAACCGGACAAGGCGTGCTCATTGAGTCGGTTGAGGTATCCAGTGCTTGTTGAAGGGGGTTGCCCGCATGCTTTCCACATGGCCGTCAATAAATTGCGCATTGAAGGACGTGTTATGCCAATCACCCAGGTAATAGGTGGAGCCGCCGGTATCAAAGGCTTTGTCAACATGGAATTTTTCCCACATGTTCAAGTTTTTGCAATCAACCGCCTGGATGGTCTGGCTGGGCTTGGTATAGGCCGAGATCAAGCGCGCGTCCCTGGTGTAGAGGCCCGTCGAGTTATAGACTTTGATTTGTCCCACTGTGGCCTGGTGGCAACCGTAGGAGTAAATCAAGGGGCTGGGCGTTCCAGTCGGTCGGTTGACCTTCGTTGTGAACGATTGTGAAGGACAGACAAAGCTCTTGTAGTCGCCGACAAATGGCGCCAGGAGGTCCATGAAGCGGTAGAATTGTGATTCCTGCCCTTCGGGATGGTACTGGCTGACGCAGACAAAGCCATCGTAGGTGTCGCAATACATGGTGGCTGCCGTGCCTATCTGCTTCAGGTTGCTGGTGCAGGATATGGCACGGGCTTTCTCTCTGGCCTTGCTTAGCGCCGGCAAGAGCATGGCCGCCAGGATGGCGATGATGGCAATGACCACCAACAGTTCAATCAGCGTGAAGGCGCGCGGTCGGGACATGGAGCTCAATGTTTTGTTCCTCATGATCCTACTCCTTATTCATTGTTGGGACAACAGCCACAGGATTCGCGAAAATAGGTCTCAAAAGGCAAGTGGACAGCTACGGCGGGTGATTGATTTTTACCGCCCAGGCGGGCTTCCAGAAGGTTCATCATAGCTTCCGCGACTCGCTCCGGGGCAATGCCGACGGTCGTTAGCGCGGGGTTGAAAAAAGAGGATATCTGGTGGTTGTCTATTCCCGCGACGGCGATGTCTTCGGGCACGCGGTAGCCGCATTTGCGCAAGCCGTTCATCACGCCGATCGCGATAATATCATTGTGGCAGAGTATCGCCTCCGGTTTTTTCTCCCGCTGCATCAGCTCGCAGATGGCGTCTCGCGCCGTCTGCATGCCCAGCGCAGGTAGCAGAAACTGGCGTTTCGCGCTGTCCAAGCCTGCTGCCCGCATGGCCGCAAAATAACCGCGTTGGCGGACAGTTCTACTGTCTACCCCGAGGTACCAGATACTGCGAAAACCGTGCTGGTGAATGAAGTGCTCAGTCAAGGTCCGGGCCATGGCGATATAATCAATGCAGAGACAGTCAATATGGCTACTTGTCGCCCTGCTGAAAGCGACCAGCGCAATGTCCTGTTTCAGCGCGGATTCCAAGTCCGGCCAGAAATCCTTCTCCTCAAGCGCGCCGGCAATTTTGCCGACGATCAAGCCGTCCACCTGCCGGCCCATCATGTCGCGGATTCTGGAACTGAGTTCATCCTCGTCCTGATAACCACTGACAAGCAGCTGATAGCCGGATGCACACACCTGCTTGCGCAAGGCTTCTATCAACTCACTACGAACCGGATTGCTCAACTCGGTGGCGATGAGACCGATGGTGTGGGTGCGCCTTTCCACCAAGCTCCGGGCCATCATGTTCGGTGAATAGCCCAGGCGCGCCGCTGTTTCCCGAATCCGCTCCTTGGTCGCAAGACTGATCCGCGGATGGTCGCTCAAAGCACGGCTCACCGTCGTGTAGCTCTTCCCTGCTTCTCGCGCTATGTCAATGATGGTTACGCGCGCCATAACTGGCCATTCCTCCGTGTGATGCGCTTTGTGCAAACGTTTGCGCAATAACCATAAACTAATCAGCGACGATGCTTTGTCAAATGTAATTTTTGCGCGTTTTTTCGGCTAATCAGCCGACGCCATTGAATAGGGTGCCACGCTTTTCGCGCTCGCAAACGGGGCAAAAAAAAATGCGACCGTCACAGTCAACGGTCGCATTTTGTGTTATTGGTAGCGGGGGTAAGATTTGAACTTACGGCCTTCAGGTTATGAGCCTGACGAGCTACCGGGCTGC
>JAAZKQ010000786.1 GCA_012799755.1 Lentisphaerota bacterium
CCCTTTTCGGCTCAGCGCCTTGCCGACGGCTGGGACCGGGCTTTTTTCCGTTATTTGTGTGGTAATCGTATCTACTTTACGGCTAAAAAAGGCTGATCAAGCACTTGCGACAGGCAAAAATCACTTCGTACCTCTTTTCGGATGACCTCTAGCTTAACCACGGATGAACACGGATGGACACGGAAAAGCCCAGGCCGCGCTCTTGGCGCTGAAGGCCCAAGGAAAGCAGGTGCCGTTGTCCATCGTGTCCATGTTGTCCATATCGTCCATAAATCTGTAGTCTGTGGAACAACACTCATCGCTTACCCAAATGCCCTGCAAGGGCCTGACATACCAGCCCAGGGCAACGCCCTGGGTGGGAAGCAACAACAGTCAAAGCCCTGCAAGGGCGCGACAAATTGTTGGTTGCAAGAGAGGCACTATAAGCAGTAGGTTTCATGCCCCTTAATGTCACGGCAAGTGTGGCGCGCATGAAACTGTTCAGACGATTTCGATGAGTCGGGCGTCACCGGCGTAGCCGGCGCCGGTGACGAATTGCGGCGTGTCACCGAAGAGAATGCCTTCGTAGTTGAAATGCAGATGGCCGGTCAGCAGGGCTTTGACCAGCGGCTGGGTTTGCAAGTAGCGGATGAATTCACGGGTGGGCTCATCGGGTCGCTGCTGCCTGAGGCGGTAATCGCTGTAGTCGCCCATGAAAGTCGCGGGGCAGCCGCAGAGATAGGCGCATTCTTTTTTGCGGCTGACCATCATTTCCTGGAAGAGATCAGGCGTGTAGATGGGGGTGTGGAGCATGAGAATGATCGGGTAGCCTCTGGCGACTTCGCTTTTGAGGAGCGCCAGCTGCTCTTCGCTGAAGAGGTAATAGCCGTTGTCAATGGCGACCAGGTTCAGGCCGCCGATGAGTCGCGAGGCGAAGGTGAGGTCGTTCTTGAACGCGGCTTGCACGCGGTCGTAACTCTGGCGTTTATAGGCTTCGTCTTCAAAAGCCTCACCGACGTAGAGGCTGAATTCGTGGTTGCCCACCGCCATGAAGTAATCAACCTGATCCATTTTTTCCTTGCCGACCTCAAGATTGCGGTAGGAGACGAAGTCAAGGAGGTCGCCGCTGTGCAGGAAGAGATCGCAGTGCTCCTTGGCGTAGGCGATCATTTCATCCAGGAAGAGCGTGCAGCGATTGGAATCGCCCTCGAAGGCGCGCCGGCGTTTGACGGCCAGGTCGCGCTTGCGTTCGTCATCGCGCTCATCGGCGTAGCAGAGGTGATTGTCGCAACTATGGAGGAATGACAGCGGCTTGGGCAGGCCGATGTCGAGGCGGCTATGGGTGATCTTCATGTCGAGTTGATTATCTTGGAAGCAGTGAGATCAGGGATGGAGACGGACAATGCGGGTTTCGCCGAAACGCAGGTCGAGGCGCAGGGTCGTTTGCGCCGTGCTGGTCAGAGGCTGGCCATTTATCGCATCGGAAAGCATGGATGCCTGCGGCAGGCGCAGCGTGACCGGGCCTTCCTTGGTGGCGTGGACGAGGATGTTCACGCCGTCGCTGTAAAGGACGCATTCGTCGTCCGTGTAGAGATGCACGCCGGCCTGTCGCGCTGCGAGGCGCAAGAGCTCGCGGGGGAGTTGCGGTGACGCGCAGAAGAGGGCCTTGCCGCGGAGGACGACGGCGGCGGCGCCGTCAGGCCAGCAAGCCAGCACCTCGTCAGTCGGCGTCGTCTGGACGGCAAAAAGCAGCGGCGTGTTTTTGCGCACAGCCCATTCAGCGGGCAGGCCGAGCTCGCGCCCGCGGGCGGTCGCCTGGACGGTTTCGGGGCTGGTCTCGCCTTCCAGGCGGGTCAGCGCGAAGCCGGTCAGTTCCTGCGAGGCGGCGAGGGTGACGCCCTGTACGGGGTCAAGCACGGCCGGCGCGTGGCACCACAGCACGAATTTGTCAGCAACGGCCTGTTTGAGCTGTCGGCGTTGCTCAGCGTTCATAACCCAGGGATTTTGCAGGACGAGTAGGCGGCCGGCAACTCGACCGGCGAGGACGTCGTCCAGGAAGTACTGGCCGTAAGGCGCGCCCATGCGGGCGAAGGCGTGGCGGCTTTGCGCGAGCAGCGGCTGCGTGATGCTGTGGCCTCGGTTGGTGTAGACGGCGGAGTACTCGTCGAATACGGACGCGACGGGCGGCGTGTAGGGGCGTGGCTGGGACAGCTTGGCCTCTTCCATGGGCGCGAGCGCTTGCATTTCGGCCCAGAGGGCGGGATCGGCGTACCAGGCGTTGCGCATGAGGTCCATCCACCAGCAGGCCAGGTTGCGGATAATTTCCTGGCCGGTGTTGCGCAGGAGAATTTGCCGCGATTCCCATTGGTTGCCGGCGTGGTATCTGAGACCGCCAAGGCTGCCGCCGGCGGCTAGGTGGGTGCGGGTGTCGTCTTCGTAGAGCCAGAGCTTGCCGGCGCGCATGATTGATTCGGCGGCAGTCATGGCGTGGCCGCCGCCGCCGAGTTCGCGGTCGAAATAGGAGATTGGCGAGCAGAGAATATCAATATCCGGCGATGCGAGCAGCTTGCGGGTGGCCAGGTGGCCGCAGGCGCTCATGCGACCCATGCTGGAGAATTCATAACAGTAGCCGTAGAAGAAGACGGAGAGACGCCGGCCTTGGCTGGCGCTGCGGACGGTGCGGGCCAGCTCCAGCACCGCGTCTGCCATTTCGTCCTGGAGGAAGAGATTGTGGTCAATGACGGGCTGGGCTTCGCCGGGAAGGATGAGCATGCCGTAGCTCGCCGCGTTGCGCCGTTCCTGCGGGCTGGGGGTTTTGGCGCTGGCGAGGGTGACCTGTGGATCACGCCAAGCCTGTTGCAGCGCCGCGTCGTTGACGTATTTGCGGGCGAGCCAATCGCGGAAAGCCGCTTCTTCCACGGGCGAGTAGCCGTGGAAGTCCTGCTGCCAGCTGTCCTGATAGAACCACTCGCTGGTGTTTTGGCCGCAGGGATGATAGCCCGCCATGTTGTCGGGGTAGTGTTCTTCCAAGTAGGTGATGACCCGATGCAGCTGCTCGCAGGCGTCCCGGCGCCAGCGGCGTGATGACACGCTGAAGGTCGGGGGGTGCTCGCGGCTGTTTTCGCGCCATTGCATGAGGTCATCGGGATGCTCCCGGTTCCACCAGGTGGGCGGCGCCATGCCGAAGCGGGGGACGATTTTCGCCTTGGGGTTGGCTTGCAGAATGTGTCGCATGGCCGTGTCTACACCACTCCAGTCCGGCGCTTCGCCCGGCTTGGGCCAGGGCATGGGGCAGGGCGGCGAGATGAAATCAATGCCGACTTCCGCAGCCATGGCTATCTGCCGCTGGAATTGATCGTCGGTCATCATCCCAATGAAGGATGGTGCCGAGGGTTGATAGACGCCCAGGGTCAGGGTGTTGGCCGTGTCCGATTTCAGCCAGCAGCGGATTTTGTAACGATGGCCTTCCTGCAAGTTGCGGACGGTGGCCTTGGTGTAGACGTGAAAGTCCGGCCAGACGCTGCGGGCGGGCGGGTTCTTGATCTCGATTTTCAAAGCGGTGGAGCCATCGGCGCCGCCCCGGGAATCAAGACTGACGGTGCCGACGGTGTTGCGTTCGTCCCGCGGGAAGAAGCACCAGTTGTCGGGTATGGAGCCGTTGGCGTTTTCAAAGTCATCAAGCGGCATGAGCGTCGTCCCATCGGTGACATCAAGGACTTCGAAGCGGTCCAGCCAGATGGTGGTGGGTTTGCGCTCAAAGCGGAAGTGGAAGGTCAGGTTGATGTCCCCGCTATTGAGGGGCAGGCGTTCCACATCAATGACTTGTTCGCCTGGCTTGATGGCAATGCTGGTGGTGGTTGGGCCGCCCCAGAACCAGCGCGGGCGCACTGCCGCGCCGTCAACTTGGATTTGCGGCACGCCATTGCGGACGGCGACGCGGACCTCAGCGCCAAAGGCGCTCAGGCAACACAAGGCTAAGGCGATGTGGGTGAAACGCATGACTGTCTCCCGGATTAATGTTCGTACATGATGCAGTGAGGATATTCCCTGGCGAGGCGACGCTTAGAACCATACTGGCATCGGCGCCAATTTCAACGGCGTTTGCCGCCGGCAAAGACGGGTAATGGTAAGCGGTCAGCGATTGATAATTGTTGTTCCCGCAAGCTACTATGGACAGTATGGACAATATGGACAGTATGGACGGCGAGCGAGCAGGTGTTGTCGTCCATCGTGTCCATATTGCGCCGTAGGCGCTTAACCATGCTTAACCCCAGCCTTCAGGCTGGGGTGGCGAGCTCTCTATGAGGCAGTGCCTTGTAAAGGCACTACAGCAGAAAAAGACCACCAGCACGACCGGTATCAATCGGTGACCGGTTACCCGGCAATTACCTTTGGCGCCGGCGGCAAAGGGGGCACAGCGGGTTATAGTTTTCCGCGTTTTTATGCGTCGTTGCGCTGCGCTGAGCGCGCTAATAGCGTGGAGCGCTGCGAGTACGGGAGTATTGCATTGCTGAAAGGAAGGCGTCGTCATCTCATGAGTTCGATCAATCATTCCTCGCTGTGCCGACTGCTGCCCCTGCTGTTGGCTGCCGATTGTTGTTTTGCCGCCGCGACCACCTGCTACGGCGCCAAAGTGGCGAAAGCCACGCACGCTGAAACTGCGGCGCCGACACTATTACTGCCCGATGGCTGGCGCCTGCGCGAAGGCGAAGCCTTCACCGGCGTGAATATCCGCGAGTATTTCTTTACCGTTGAGGCCGATGGCGCCGAGCTGCCGCCGCCACGCATACAGCTAAGCTGGCCTGGCGTGGAGATCGGCGAGGTCTACGGCGGCAAGGACGTGGTCAGGACAGCCGACGGCGTGTCATTCTTGGTGACAGCCGGCCGTACGCCCACGGGCTTCACGACCTCGCTGCCGCGCTTGGGCGCCGTGCAGATGGGCATCTTCCACAATCTCGAAGGCATGCAGGCCGGCGCTTATCGCGGCAAGCCCTATCCGGCGACGCAAATCCAGGCGCAGCTGAACTATCTCTTCGCCGCCCGCGACATGATGCGCGAAATGGGCTTCGCTGACGCGCGGGATGCCGTTGATGGCGTCATCAATCTCTACGGCTTCGAGACCAACTTTCCCAATGGTCATGTGGACGCGCCGCCGCATTTTCACATCATGCTGATGTGGAATGCCTGGAAAGACAACCACGTATGCCATTTCATTCTTGACGCCGCCGGCAAGATCGTCCGTAACGACCACTGGGTCAACGAAAACGGCAAACGGAACGATGCCCTAAGCGGCCCCAGGCCGCTTGGCGCCAGCATGGATATGCCCGACCACAGTGGCGCTGTGCGCTTCGTGCTTCACATGCTGGCGGATGGCAGTGGACTGGAAATGACGGTGCCCGGCAAGGACAAGCAGGCGATGATCCGCAGCGATAATCCCGCAGGCGCCGTTACCTGCTACACGCGCCCCAATGCCGCCGGCGACTGGCAGGCCGTGGCGACGGTCACCGTGCGCGACGATGTCGCCAAGGGTCTTCTCGCCGTCACCCGCGACGCCAATGGCCGGACCACGCGCGAAGAATGGCGCTATGACCCCCACACCGGCCGCCTACTGACTACGACGCCGTAGCG